>CAYOTX010000005.1:0-50685 GCA_964407015.1 uncultured Candidatus Saccharibacteria bacterium | reverse complement strand
TGGCGGGCATACGACGATTGATGGTGGTACATATCAGACTAGTGGGACTTATGTACTGGCTGCAAAGAGTGGTGGAACGACCATTGTGGAATCGGGTGATTTTGCTGGCGGGTTGTATGGTGATCTGACTATTAATGGTGGGAAGTTTACGGTTGATCCGACAGCGTTTCTAGATACTGGTAAAGATGCCTATGCATTTAATGGATATTGGTTGGTGGGCGAAGAGGCTAGTTTGTCCGTAAATGATGCAACAGTACCTGTGAATACAAAGGTGGAGATTGCACGGGTTGCACCAGCTGATTACAATGTACTCGACTATGATATCAAAAACAGTGCAGGCACAGATGCATCGGCGAGCGTTGAGATATCAGAGGAAATTGACGATGCGACTGGTGAAATCGTAGTGTACGCAACAGGTTTAGCTCAAGGTCGTAAAGAGATTGACATTACAAATAATACTGGTTTGTCTGGGCATTCGACACTTAGGGTGTATGAATTTCAGGGTGTAGAGGATCAAGTGATTTTCAAGGGTGAAAGTTTGCCAATGGAAATTGCGTCAAATAAATGGAATATCAATTGGGCTTTAACTAACTCTTCGGATGAGTCGGTGGCTACGGTGAGTGGTGATACTGTGACTGCTGTAGGGTCTGGTAAGACAACTGTGACTGCGACTTTTAATGATACGGTTGGTTCGGAAGCAACTTTTGATGTGTATGTGTATGATTTTGATGAAACTGATGCGGATACTATTTTAATTAAGAAAGGTAAAACTGCAACTGTAAATACGGATAGTAGTTGGGATGTAGAAGGCACGACGTCAAGTCAGAATGTACAACTTACTGATCAGCACGGTACCTATTCGGTAAAAGGTTTAAATACTGGGGATGCAGAATTAACATTTTCGATGACGGTGAATGGTCAGAATTTTTCAAAGACTGTGAAGGCTTATGTATATGATGTAGTTCAGAAAGATGTAATTCTTGAAAAGGGTGCGACGTTGTATGAAGATGCCATCAACGGGATTATTGATAAGGGATCCAATGATGTATCGATAACCTTTAGAAAGTTTAGTACGGAAGGTATAGCGAGTAACGATGGCATAACTGTGGCTGGTGAGGATACAGGTGATACGGAAGTACTCTATCGTTTATCGGTAGATGGTAAAAAGGCAAATGTTAAATTTAACTTGCATGTGTATCAATTCGTCACTGAGAACGTAGCCGATAATTACGATTTGGGAAATGAGCAAACCGTTACTGAGGCGTTTGAGGTATATGACAATAACGGTACGATTAGTTATAGTGTAAAAAATGAAGCCGGTGAAGATGCGGATGATGTGGTGATAGAAAACAATGATAACCAGTATATGATTCGTTTGGTTGATGGTGCTACTCCTGGTGTATATACTGTAAAGTTTGTTGATACAGTGTTAGGTCAAGAAGTAGATTCTAAGGAAATAATGGTAAGAGTACATCAAATCAATACGACTGGCGAAGATACACAATATATTGTGATGACAAGAAATCCGTTTAATGTGGATGAGAATCGGTATGATTTGAACGTGACTGAAGCAAGTGGTTTCACAGAGAATCGTAATATTACCGCAACGATTACTAATAGTAGTTCGTCGCTTAATGGCGTAACTGTAGTTTATCGTCATGGTGGGAATTGGCGCATTACAGCCAATACTGCAGGTTCTTATGAAATTAAGTTTAGTGACGGCGTAGCATCAAAGACGATTAATGTATATGTAATGCAATTTACTTTTGGACAGGATAGCTATCATGTAAAACGAGGTAGTGAGGACTTACTAATCAATGCTATCAATAATTATTGGCATGATATTAATGTGGATGAAGGGTATGTAGATACAGAGTTTTCGGTCGTAAATGATGAAACTGGAGCAATAGTTACAACTGGGTTTGATGTAAGTAAAAAGATTATGAATACTTCTGCTAATGGCGAAGATTATAAATTTGAATTGTGTGATACGGATGGCTGTTTGCCGGCAGGAAACTATACTATAGAATTTAAGGCTTATGCGAATCGTGGTGATATTCATGGCGGTAAGACGGCAACGAAGAAAGTAAGGCTACATGTTTACGAAATGGTGGCACCAGAGCGGGATCTGTACTTTATGGAAACTGGCGATAATTTGACAATTAATGTATCTGATTTAAATGATCGTGCTTCGACGAGAGCGAGGATCGTGAGTGGGCCAGAAGGTGGCTTGAGATTTGCGACTAGTGGCTGGGGTTGGTTCGCGAGGACTGACTACGGTAGATTAATTGCATCACAGCCGGGTGTATATACGGTGGAATATACTGACTACATGGGCAATGGTGGCGTGGTTGACACCTATGAGGCTACAATCGTGGTAATTGAAGTGGAACATGAAGAAATATTTGTACGACGTGGCGAAACGGTTAACTTGACTGGTAGTTCGGCTTGGGGTGCAAGTTTTGCCGTGGATGGCATGACGGGTGAAGATTATAGAGTAGAAAACGGTGAGATGGTTTATGATACTACTGGTATGGATCTTGGTAAACATATCGTAGAAATCGCACATGACTTTAGTGAATTTGATGATGGCGAATTTCCGCCACGCGAAACAGTAAAAATTGTGTCGGTGATAGTATGGGATGTAGTTGGCGACGAAGCAGACGATATGGATACAGATAGCGATCGGGCAAGTGTAGTAGAATTTGTAGCAAGTAAAATCGCTGGGATGATTAAAAATGATTCAACGGCCGATAATCAAGTAGCGATTTATGATGACATTGAGTCTCTGAAAGACGCATTGCGTGATGGTGTGGATATAATGACACGGCTAGAAGTCAGACTACTTGATGAATCTGAGTGGGAGTATGCTGAGGCACATGACAAGGTAATGTTAAAGATTGGAGATGAAAATGGCGTTGTGGCGATATATGAAGCATGTCTAGTGATTTATGCTGGTGATGAAGAAATCGGGCTAGTATTTGAATTGGATGACCCAATTACAATGCGGCTAGCTATTCCAGAAGAATATGCTACTACACCAGATGGCTACACGAGAACGTTCTATGTAGTGCGTGGTCATATAGCAATGGATGATACCGAAAATGCAGAACGGATTGAAGCAACACGTGATGGTAATGACTTAGTGTTCCTAAATAATAAATTTTCAAGTTTTGCGGTAGTATATACAGACAAACTAATTCCACCAGTTGCTCCTAATACTGGATTCGTGGTGAGCGAAAATAGTTCAGCAAGTACTTCAAATCTGGTGGCAACAATCGTAGCTTTGTTTGGCGCGCTAACATTGGCCGGTGCAGTAATGTTCGCAAAGCGTAAATAAGCAGCTATTTGGCTAAGAAAATTCCCCTGGTAACAGGGGAATTTTTGATGAAAAATAATATAAAATGCTTGTTTTTAATATTGACTTAAGAATTATGACAAATTATAATTGAAAGTAGTAAAAGTGTGGAGGAAAAATGGTAAAAAAGAAAGTGGCTTGTTTTACTGCGGCTCTAACTGTGGTTGGAGGAATAGGTTTTTTGTTGCCAGCGGGTTTGGCTTGGGCGGATGGGGAGACATCGGTTGGTACATGCGAAGAGTTTTTGACAGCGCTTGGAGATGATAGTACTGTCGTAAAATTGGCAAATGATATAGTAGGTTGTGCAACAACGGCGACAATATCAAAAGGGAAGATTATCAATGGTGATGGAAAGTCGATAATTTTCACAAGTAACGACGGTATTCATATTGAGACCAATGATACGGTGGAACTTAATAACTTGACCGTGACCGCGTCGCAAAGAGGGATAACGGTGCCGCAAAATAGTGGTGCGACGGCTTCGAAGATTGTGCTCGACAATGTAACGATAAACGCTTTGTATCGGGGGTTCTCGTATTTTGAAAGTCAAAATGGCGCTAGTTTGGTAATCAAAGATTCGGTGATTCAAAATAGTGGAGTGACTAATTATGATGAGGATTGGTCCAGCGCGGATGGTTCGTCGGGTACTCGTGGAATTAATTTCGTTGAATTTACAAATTCTACAGCCAGTATTGTAGATACGGTTGTTCAGGGCTTTAAATATGTAGTAAATATGACTGCTTATTCGCATGAAGGGTCTACTTTTGACTTCGAAAGAGTGAATTTGAAAGGTTGGGGCGATTTTAATTTTTGGCAAAAAAATGCTTCTATAACTGTGAGCAACTCGCATTTGTTGGGTATTAATAAGTCTACTACTAGTGGTCACCAAAATGATTTCGGCAATATTAAAGTAAATGATGGTGCTACCGGAAATACCATCGTGTTTAATAATGTACACTTGGCTAACTCTTATGTTCAGAGTGCTATTGGTGAGGGAGAGACCGTGAGGCAGGCTATGCTGGTTGGAACTGGTGCTAATAGTGGTAATAATATATTATTTAATGATTGCGATTTCAGTGATGCGTTATCTGGACGGTTGAACTACGGACCAATTATGTATATGTGGAATGACAGCGTGGCTGTAAATAGTGGGGTTTATGATTTATCGATAGACGAAGACTATCTTGGTAAAGGTAAAGTTAACTATTTGGTAGATGGGCGATATGTAGTAGATAATGCCCCGGACCCAGCTAGTGCTAGCCAGGTATTGTCGAGACAGATAGCTACTAAGGTAGGAGATTATATTGTAGAAGGTTTGGCGGATGATAAAATTGCACAGCATTATGCAACTATGCGTGTTATAGATGTTGAGGCGGTAGGGACGGAGCCTCTGAGTGACGATGCGGGGCGGATAATTGGGTTTAAAGCGGTAGGAACTGGTTCTGGTAGATTTGAAGTTGATTTCCCTATCTATACGAGTGGTTTGTACTATGACGATGATAGTCAAACAACTTATTCACAGCATGTTTACCCGGTAGATGACTATGATCGTATAATGCTTTATAATATATATGATAATGAAACTGAAGCGTCGATAAATTCTGAAGCACTAGATCATATTGCAAGCTTAATAGAAAGTAGTGAGGATTCAGATGAGGTATTGGTTTTGGATGGGAATGTAGAAATAAATGGTGCGATGTATAATGGTGTGCATTTGGCTGAAAAAGTTTTGGAGATGGGTTACTCAATAAAAACTGAGCTAGTAACAGAAGAAATCTCTCACGATGAGTATTCACGAGTGGAGGGGTACAATGAAATTCTGAATGCACTGAAGGATGATGAGAATATCGGGGCAATTTATGATGGGAAAGTTTTATTGATTGCTTTACAAGGTGGTGACCGATATAATCTTGGTCAAATGCGCCAATTGAATTCTCCAGTGACGCTGAGGATGGTAATTCCAGAGGAGATTTTAACCCCGGCAAATGGCTACAAAAGGACATTTTATGTAATTCGAAGCCACAAGGATGAGAATGGAGATATAGTAGTAGACCGTTTAGATGCAACGGTAGATGGTAATGAAATAAGTACGAAAACAGATAAGTTTTCTAACTTTGCAATTACTTATGTAGATGAATTGGATGCAACTGCGGCGACTCCGGATACCGGTACGATGACGGCAGTAGGAGCATCGGCTAGTGTGGCGGCGATAGTCACTGCGGTGGCGGCGGGGTTACTTACTTCGATTGCGACATTCACTTATCTAATGCGCCGTAGAGGTTAAAACAGGGGCAAACTTGACAAAATAGTGTAAGTGTGCTATAATGAAAAGATAGACATGAAAATCTCCTAGAAATAGGGGATTTTCTCTTGTAATTCAGGGTATTTTGTGATATAATTATCGGGATATTATTAACATAAGGAAAAGATATGAGTCGTATCGGAAAACAACCCATCGAGATTCCGGCGGGAGTGACAATCACGGTCGGCGACAGTGAAATTACTGTTGCAGGCCCGAAGGGTCAACTCATTGTTCCGGTTCAACCTAAAACTAAGGTTGCAATCGATGGCACTACGGCTACCGTCACTCGCGAAGATGACGAGCCAAAATCTCGGGCTTGGCACGGCTTGCAACGCGCGCTTTTGAACAACGCAGTTGTAGGTGTGACTAAGGGTTACGAGAAAAAATTAGAAGTAAACGGTGTAGGTTTTCGCCTATCTGGTGGGCCACAAGAGATTGAAATGGCCCTTGGGTTTTCACACCCAGTAAAATATAAAGCTCCAGAAGGTGTAACGCTTACCACCAACAAAATGGAAATCACGGTATCTGGCATTGACAAACAGAAAGTTGGTCAGGTAGCTGCAGAAATCCGCTCATTAAAGAAGCCGGAGCCTTATAAGGGTAAAGGTATTAAATATGTCGACGAAGTAATTCTTCGCAAGGCAGGAAAGGCGGGTAAGAAATAATGAATAAAGTATTTCGTGCAAAACGCACTCGGGCAAAGATTCACGGCACTAGCGAGCGGCCGCGGCTTTCGGTGCATTTTAGCAATCAACATATTACCGCGCAGATTATTGATGACGATAAAAAGGTAACTTTGGCTTATGCTACTACGGTGGGTGCCAAGTTTGCTGGTAGTAAAGCCGAAAAAGCTGCCAAAATTGGCGAAGAAATTGCCGAGAAAGCAAAAGCTGCTAAGATAAAGAAGGTTGTCTTTGATCGTGGCGCTAAATTATATGCAGGCCGGATGAGCGCACTTGCTGATGCTGCCCGCAAAGAAGGATTGGAGTTTTAATTATGCCAGAAATTGAGAAAAAAGCCCCAAGAGTGATTAATAATTCCGGTACTCTTAAGATTGATGATAAGACCGCTGCTACTAAGCAAACGCGGGATATCTCTGGTAAAAAGATGAACCGTAGAAATCGCCGTGATCGCGTACGCGCAGAGGCGGGGCCAAAAGAATTTGATGAAATTACCATTGCGGTAGACCGCGTATCGCGTACGGTGGCCGGTGGTCGCCGGATGCGGTTTAAGGCGCTAGTAGCAATTGGTAATCACAAAAACAAAGTAGGCGTAGGCGTAGCTAAGGGCAACGACGTAACTACTGCCGTGGCTAAAGCTACTTCTAAAGCTAAAAAAGCTATGATTACCTTTAATATGGATGGTGAAACCGTATGCCACGAAACCCGTACTAAGGTGACTGGTGCTGATGTCTTAATTAAACCTGCAGCTCCTGGTACTGGTATTATTGCTGGTGGTACAGTACGTTCTATCATTGGTCTTACTGGTGTAAAGAACTTAATTTCTAAATCACTAGGTAGCACCAATAAGGTAAACATTGCTTATGCAGTAATTGAAGGCTTGCGCCAACAGGTGCCACGCAAAGAGTGGACTGGCGTAAAATCTGAAAAGGTAGAGGCTAAGGCTGCCAAGGCCGAAAAGCCGGCAGCTAAAAAAGCTACTGCAAAAAAGTCCACTAAGAAGGAGGACAAGTAATGAAATACAATGATTTAGTAGTAGAAAAGAATACTCGTCCTAGTCGTAAGGGGCGTGGTATCTCGGCAGGGCAGGGTAAGACTGCTGGCCGTGGTACTAAGGGCCAAAAGTCGCGTACTGGGCATCGCAAGATGCCGGCGGGCTTTATGGGTGGCCAACGTGCCATTATGCAGGCGGTGCCAAAGTTGAAAGGTTTTAAATCTTTCCACCCGAAGGCCGAAGTTGTTTATACTGATAGATTGAACGATCTAAAAGGTAAAGTAGATAACTACGCAATGGCGGAAGCTAGCTTGATTTCTAGCCCGTTCGTGAAGGTGAAAGTCATTACCCGTGGCGAGCTAACGGCGAAAATCGACTTAGAGACACAATTTGCTTCTAAGACTGCAGTGGAAGCTATTAAGAAAGCTGGCGGTAGCTTTAAGAAAGTTGCGATTTTGCAACGCCCAGCGAGAAAAGAAGCCTAAAAAACTTCGAACTTAATCTAAAATAGCCCCGAAAGGGGCTATTTTAGTGGTATAATAATAGAGAATTAATAGTGGAGTATATATTATATGGATGAAAAAGAGCTAAAGACTAGCCCAAAACAGCGGTTTTTTATAATTTTGATTGCAGTGATAATGCTGGGGTCTATTATTGCAAGCTATATCGCAATTGTGATAAATGGTAGCAAATCTAATACGACAAGTGAAACGAATCCTCAGGTAGATCAAGCAAAAATTGCAGAATACGAATCTGCCTATAATGCTAAGGTGGCAGAGTTCTCTGAAAAAACTAAAGAAGATTACGATAAGTTTATTAAATATAAATCAGAAATTACGGCCTATAATGAAACTGCGGCCAATGAAAATGGTGTGCAGGTGCGTGATCTAAAGGATGGTAGTGGTGAAGAAATTAAGGAGGGCACTAAATATTTGGCATATTATGTGGGTTGGTGTGCAGATGAAAGCATTTTTGATTCTTCTTTTGATAATAATGATAATCCTACGGCTTTTGCGAAAATTTTGGATGCTTCGCTTGGCATGATTGAGGGTTGGAATTTGGGGGTAGAGGGCATGAAACTGAACGGTATTCGCGAAATTACTATACCGGGCGAACTGGCCTATGGTGAAAGTAGAGAAATATGTGGTGGTAAAAATAAGCCGCTGAAATTTATCGTAATGGCGAAGGCAAGCGAGGATCCGCTAAAAACACTAGCGGCGGATTTGGACACGGCTTATATGCGGTTGCAGTATGCGTACTATGGCATGAACTATGACGATGTTGTGAAAAACGCAGAATAGTCTGCAAAAAAACGGCATTTTCAAAAAACTTATGCTATAATGGGGGTATGAAAAGGCGTACCAAGTTTGTTAGATTGTTCTGTTTGATAAGTTTAGGGGGAATTATGGGGGGAGTGTTACTTGGGGGTGTTGATGGTGTGGGGGCTTTGGACTACCAGAGTAATGTGGGGGTGGGGTTTACGTTTAATCCTACTATCAGTGTATCTTTGTCTGATAGCGATTTGACGATAGATGGCTTAATACCAGGAGGTGGTGCGGCAGATAGTAATGTAATTACGGTTGATGTATCCACTAATACAGCATATGGATATACTTTAACTTCTACGGTTGGGGCCAGTAACACGACTAGGAATTTAGTAAATAGCGTTGACAATACTAAAACGTTCGCTAGTATTGATTTCGGTTCTGGTTTGGCTAGTTTAACTACTGATAATACTTGGGGATATAGTTATTCTAGTGATAATGGTACTACTTGGGCCAATTATAGTGGTTTGCCTTTGTATGGCGACTCAACCCATGTAGCTACCTTAATAGATACAGATGATGCGGCAGATAGTGATTCGATAAAGTTTAAGATTGCGGCAAAAGCTGGAGCTACGCAAGCTTCGGGTGAGTATACGAATGTGGTAAATTTTGCAGCAGTAGCCAATGCAATTCCGGCAACATTATATGATGCTTTTGCGGCATCGGGTGCCGTAATGGCAAATGGTTATTATAAGATGCAAGACATGACTAGCAGTATATGTAACGCCGCAGAGGGGGAGTCTTGGTTACAACTTGTGGACACTAGAGATAACAAACTGTACTGGGTGGCTAAGCTAGCAGATGGCCATTGTTGGATGACGCAAAATTTGGATTTTGATATAGAAGCTAATACTATACTCAACTCTAATACTACAGACTTAAATGTAGCTTATGATTCTAGTACTGGGCAATACGCAGAATATAATGATGGGTATACAGAAAGCAATGGAATAATCTCTTGGACTCCGCAAAACACCACCAAACATTCTGCTACCGGGGCTGGTACTAACTGGACTAACTCTTATAATGTAGCTTACTCTCTAGATCCTGGCGAATGGTACTGGGATGGTGATGATAGCACAACTGCCTGTGACTTTCTAACGGATGCAACTTGTAGCGATGAAAGTATTGATCATTTCTCTCGCTCGCCATATTCTGGAAATGGAACCCATGGTTCTGTAGGTAACTATTATAACTGGTCTGCTGCCATTGCTAGCGACGGTTCATCTTCCCTAAGTAGTAGTACTTATAATAATATCACCCTGAACCCGCAAAACTCTATCTGCCCGAAAGGCTGGCGACTCCCTACCATTTCTAATGTGCCCTATACCACCGTTAACTCTACTAGTGAATTTGGTAGATTGAACCAGCTTTATAATGGCGGCGGAAGCACTGATCCAAAGCTTATTTCAGCCCCTCTATGGTTTGTGCGGTCCGGCTACGTCAACAACGGTAGTCTCTACGGTCCAGGCTCTGGAGCGTACTATTGGTCTAGTACGGTCGTCAGTAGTATCCGCGCCTACAGCCTGTACTTCGCAGCTACTGGCGTTAACCCGGCCAACAGAAACTTCAGGTACTACGGGTGGTCTGTGCGCTGCGTGGCGCGCTGATATTAGTTTCCTCTTCCCGCCGTTCCCCGCAACTCTTTTTGTAGATTTCGGTGTGGTATAATTTTGATATGGATAGAGATAAAACGTTTTTCTTTTACGATCTAGAGACTTCGGGATTAAATGTCAGAGAGGACCGAGTGATGCAGTTTGCTGGGCAGCGTACGGATATGGAACTAAACCCGATTGGTGAGCCGGTGAATATTCTAGTAAAAATGACAGAAGATGCGTTGCCGAGCCCAGGTGCGATAATGGTGACTAAAATTACACCGCAAGATACTTTGCGAGATGGAATTACTGAGGCGGAGTTTGTGCGGTATGCGACGGAAGAAATATTTGTGCCAAATACGATAGTGGTAGGCTATAATACGGTGCGGTTTGATGATGAATTTATGCGGGCGCTTCTTTGGCGGAATTTTTATGATCCATACGAGTGGGAATGGAAAGATGGGCGGAGTCGCTGGGATATACTAGATGTTGTGCGTTTAACGCGAGCGCTTCGGCCGGAAGGGATTAATTGGCCGTTTCGCGAAGATGGTGTACCGACAAACCGGCTGGAATTAATAACCAAACTAAACGGTGTCGCGCACGAGCATGCGCATGATGCGCTAAGTGATGTGTATGCTACTATTGCGGTAGCGCGATTAATCCGTGAAAAACAACCAGAGCTTTTTGATTTTCTTCTAAAGATGCGCGATAAAAAAGAAATTAAAAAAATAGTAAACTTAGAAAATAAAAAACCGTTTGTATATGCATCTGGCAGGTATAGTAATGAATTTAATAAGACTACGGTGGCGTTTCCGCTAACTAGCGGACGAAATGGAAATGTGTTGGTGTATGATTTGCGCTACAATATTAATGATGTAGATATGGAGAAAACTTTTCCGATTGTAAAAGAGCTGTTTTTTAATAAGTGTCCAGCAGTGGCGCCGATGGGGGTGCTAGAAAAAGAAAATGGCTGGAATAAAATTGGCTTAACGCGGGAAATTGTGGAGAAAAATTTGCAAGATCTACTAGCACATCCGGAATTTGCAGAGAAAATGCGAAGCGAAATAGAAAACCGGCCAGAATTCCCGCCGGCAGTAGAGCCGGAAGCGGCACTATACGACGGTTTTTTAAGTGACGCAGATAGAATAAAAGTGGCGGCGGTGCGGAATGCAGATGCGAATAAATTGGCGGATTTTCATCCGGATTTTCATGATCCGCGGTTGCCAGAATTGTTGTTGCATTATAAAGGGCGAAACTTTCCGCAAAGTTTGAGCGAAAGTGAAAGTGCCAAGTGGGAAGAATATCGTAAGGCGAGACTCGAAAGGCTAGCCCCAAAGTTCTTGAAAGAATTATCCGAAATATATGAAAAAGATGAATATATTGGTGAAGAATTAAAACTATATTTTGAATCCTTGATGTAATTCGCATGATTCATTAATGTCTCGTGAGCTTCGCAATGTGATAATAAATTTTATCACATTACTTCGCTCCTTCGGCGGCAAAAATCTGCCCAAAGGCAGATTTTTGCCTTTATGTCACTCGGCATTAATGAATTATGCAAAGATACTTTAATTTTTTAACTATAATTAAAATGCTTATGCTATAATACCATTATGGATAATAATAAGATTATGATCGTGGGGACGGGGAACGTAGGCGCGAGTATTGCGTTTGCGATAATGAATCAGCGCACGGTGATAAATGAAATAATTCTAACGGATATTATTGCAAAAGACGCGGAAGGCGAAGCAATGGATCTGCGTGATGCACTAGCTGTGGCGCCGAGTTATGTGAAAGTTTCTAATGGTACGTATAAAGATGCAAAAGATTGCGATGTGGTGGTAATTACGGCGGGCGCAGCGCAGAAGCCGGGCGAAACACGGATGGAATTACTCAAGAAAAATGTGAATATTTTAAAGGGAATGATAGATCAAATAATGGCGAGCGGGTTTGATGGGATATTCTTAGTAGTGACGAACCCGATGGATGTAATGACATATTATACAATGAAATTTTCGGGGCTACCGGCGGAAAGAGTGATTGGTTCGGGCACAGTGCTAGATTCGGCAAGGTTGCGGCAGAGAATTGCGAATTATATGAATATTAATGCAAAGTCGGTACACGCATACCAAATTGGTGAGCATGGTGATACGGAACTAACTTTGTGGTCGTTAGCGGATGCTGGTGGACAAAAAGTAAAAGATATGTTGCCAGCGGATGTGCGTAAAGGTATATCAGAATTCGTGCGCAATGAAGCATATGAAATTATTGATAAAAAGGGTGCAACATATTACGGGATTGCCACTTGTGTGGTATCGATACTAAATTGTATTTTAAATGATGAGATGCGAATAATGTCGGTGTCGTCGTATGACGGATTTTCGGATACATGTTTTGGCTGGCCGTCGGTAGTGGGGCGAGAAGGTGTAATTAGGCGGCTAGATTTGAAAATTTCAGAAAAGGAAGGCATAGATTTGCAAAAATCGATTAACGCTTTAAGAAGAGCGATTGGCACAGTGAAGATATAGCGCTCTTGCGAAAAATAGACATTAGCGGTAAAATATAATTAAAGAATTCTAGAATTAACTTAAAAAGGAATAATAAAAATGGATCCAACTAATAATCCAACACCAACTCCTAATCCGGCACCAGTACCTGGAGCGGTGCCTAGTCCTGTGCCAAGCGTTCCGCCGGTAAGCCCGGCTGTAAATCCGGCTGTTCAGTCGGCCGCGCCGGTTAACCCGGTTACACCACCTGCACCTGTGAATCCGGTGATTAATCCTGCAGCAGGGGCTGCGCCGGTAAATCCAGTAGCACAGCCAACTAATTTGAGTAATGGTGTGGCGGCGACTGATCCAATTATGGTACCAGAGCCAGCACCAGCACCAGATCCGATAGAAGAAGAGTTGAAGGCGCCAATGAAGGCAGCAGCGCCAGCGCCTGGTTCAATTGGCTCGGCGGTGTCTGGGCCGGAGACACCAACAGAGCCGGTTTCTCCTGATCCGGCACCGACGGCATCAGTACCGGCAAGCAATCCGTTTGTAGCTGGGCAAGCTGGTGGCCCGCAAAGTGTGGCGTTTACAGATCCAGCTACGCAGCCCGATGTAAATCCTGCCATGCAACCAGCAAAGCCGGCCAAGAAAAAAAGCAATAAAACTACTCTAATTGCACTAATTGTAGTAGCCGTGATGATAGTGGTCGCATTAGCTGGTGTATTAATATTTCAGCTAATGGGTGATAATTCTAGCTCAACACAACAACCAATAGTCAACCCTACGCCGGTGGTAGACACGACTATTGATGAAGAAGAGACGGATGGGGAAGAGATTGAAGGCGAAATAATCGATGATGAAGAAGCTATAAATGAAGAGACGGATTCTACTATAGATGTTGAAGTTGAGGATGAAGAAACTGGTGCAGCTGATGAAACTACTGTAATTGACTTAGAAGAATAGATATTGTAAAATATATTTATGAATAAAACGTATATGACTACGGCGATACCGTATGTGAATGGTGTGCCACATATTGGGCACGCGATGGATTATTGTTTAGCAGATGTATATGCGAGATATTGTAGACTTTGTGGTGATGAAGTGCGATTTCAAGCTGGGGTAGACGAGCATGGTAATAAGATTTTTCAAAAGGCGAATGATCTGGGTGTGCCGGTAGCAGAATATGTGGGTGAGAATGCTAAAAAATTCCGGGGATTTATTGAAAAATTAGGCGTGTCGTATACGGATTTTATTAGAACTACTGATATAGAGCATGAAGAAAGATGCCAAGAAATTTGGCGGCAGCTTTCTGATCATATATATAAGGCAAAATATGAGGGTTGGTACTGTTCGGGCTGTGAGAGATTTATTACGCAAAAAGAATATGATGAGAATGGCGGAGTGTGCCCAGATCATCAAAAACCTTATGAAAAATTGGTAGAAGAAAATTATTATTTGAGAATTGCAGACTTTAAGGATCAAATTAAGACAGCGATAGAAAATGACGAGATGCTAGTACTGCCGGAATTTCGTAAGAAAGAAGTACTAAAGTTGTTAGCGGATTCGCCGGATGTATCGGTGTCGCGCTCCACTGAACAATTGACATGGGGTGTGCCGGTGCCGGGCGACGAATCACAGGTGATGTATGTATGGATAGATGCGCTTTCTAACTATATTACGGTGCTAGGCTATCCAGATAATGATATTTCTGAATGGTGGCCAGCGGCGGCGCAGTTTGTGGGGAAGGACATCTTAAGGTTTCATGCGATTATTTGGCCGGCGATGCTACTAGGGCTAGGTTTACCTTTGCCAAAAGTATTAGTGTCGCATGGTTTTGTACTAGCGGATGGTCAGAAGATGTCGAAATCTATAGGTAATGTGGTGGATCCAATTGGAGTATTAGATAAGCATGGGTTGGATGCGTTTAGGTATTATTTCTTGCGCCATATAGACACCTTTAACGATTCAGATTTTACATGGGAAAAGTTTGAGAAGGCCTATAATAATGAGCTGGCAAATGATCTAGGCAATTTGGTACAACGACTAGCTACTATGGCGAGTAAGAATGGTGTGAGGCTAGATGCAGAGCCGGATTTTGAATTTGATGCAGAGTATACGGAACTAATGAATAAGTTTGAATTTTCACGTGCGTTTGATTATACATGGGAAAAAGTGCAAAATATAAATAAACGGATAGATGATGAAAAACCGTGGATGCTAGCAAAAAATGGTGAGACAGAAAAGTTACAAGAATGTTTGAAAAGTTTGATTACTGATTTATTAAAAGTAAATTATATGCTGAGTCCGTTTATTCCTAACACTACGGAAAAGATTTTTGAGATTTTTGCCGACGATATAGAGCCACCGAAGACGCCATTGTTTCCCAAAGGTTAAGTTTAGGTTGAATTATAAAACTATACTAGGTTTAGACTTTTTTCCGGAGGAAAAAAGTCTAGCAAAAAAGGCTAGTAAGAAAAATGAACCGAAAGTGAATTCCGGTTCATTTTTGGTATTTATCTATTTATTCCCGTTGGGAATAAATAGGGAATTAGTCTTCGGATAGTTTCTTGGTAAAATCTGACAAATAGAAACCGATTACGCCACCGATCATTGGAACGAGGGCATAAACTGATAGAGCTTGGCAGATGCCACCGAGGATTTCACCAAAGCTTTCGCCAGCTTGTGGGAAGATTTGCATCATTAAGGCTACGGATGGGTTGAAGACAAAGTTACTGCTAAGCCCTAGGAAGGCGGCAGAAACTACATAGCCGATGAGTACTGCAAGTGCCAAACCACCAGCTACTACTGCGGCAAAGGTGAATACGCTGCGTTTGTAGTCGATAGCACGGGCAAAGAAAAACCCGATAATAGTTGCACCGAGTAATTCTACCATGGTGACAATCCAGAAGCCACCTTCGGCGATAGCTGACATAGTAGGGATGTCATAGGCGGTTTCGCCGCCGGCTAGGTGGAAACCATTAAAGATGAGCCAGCCAAGCCAGGCACCGATGATTTCTGCGATGATGTACATAATACCGCGGATAACTGATACACGACGAGTAGCCATCATGCCTACCGTAATGATAGGGTTGAGGAAAGCGCCAGAAAAGGCATAAACCGCAATCAGGATTGCGATGATTGCAAATGCGTACATGGCAACATTTGCAATACCCATAAGTGATAGCGCGAAAAGCATTAGGGCTAGCAACATAGTGCCGATTATTTCGCCAAGTAAAGAGCCATAGAATTTATGATCTTTGAAAATGGTGAGGATACTTTCTTTACCTTCATACTTTTTGGCAAAAAATCCGCTAAAGCAAGACTTTTTTGCAGTGGTTGTAGTTTTGGTTTCTTCCACCGTTTTGGTTTTAGGAGCCTCGATTTCTGACTTTTTGACAGACTTCTCGGCAGTTCCCCCTTTTGTCGTCTTAGTCTTGGTAGACTTAGCCGACGATTTCGACTTTTTAGTCGCCATTTGTGACCTCCTTTAATAATATTTCTATTATTATAGCATGGTTTTGTGTGGTATAATGAAAAAAGTTAATAATTTATTTAGGAAAGAAAATGGGTGTAATAGTAAATAAAAATAATCAACAAGATAATGAACTATCCAGAAGGATTAGTGCGGATTTGCGCGAGAAAGCTATTCGAGCTTCCGGTGTAGTAGGTAATGATGAGATGCCGGATTTTGCCGAGGATGCAGAATATATGCAAGATTTTAAGAAGACTGGTAGATTTGGTTGGGTATGGGTGGTACTGATAGTTTTGGCGATTTTGTCGGTGATTTCTATTGTGTTGATCTAGGTTTTAGTATTTTGATAAAAAAGCATAAGTTTGTTATATAATTATATATAGTATGGATGGTGAAGAAGGGTCCGAGAAAAGAGGTTTATCCGACGCGGCGCGTAGGGTGGTGGATGGTTTTCGTTCTATCCGGCCGGGGTTTTTGAAGAATTCTGATAAAAAGAAAGCGACGCAAGGAGCGAAAAAAGGCGGTGCTGCGGGAGTATTGGGCGGAGCGGAAAAGTCAGCTGCAGGTGGGCTAAGCGAGACGGTAAGTGGTTTGGATAATGTGAGGGAAAATGAATCTAGGGCAGGGGGATTTTATTCTGGTAGTGGAAAGTCTAGTGGTAAAGAAGGTAGTAAAGGCAAGCAAAAAGGTAAAGGTTGGATAAAAAGAACTAGTGCAACTATTGCTATTATTGTAACGATGATAATGTCTGGCACAGCTATATTTGGTGGGCTTTCTACCGAACTTGTTTCATGGAAAGAAAATATAGCCTCATTGTATGGACAGAACGGCGCCGTTATGAATACGCGTTCCAATTATATGATGCGTACATTGTTAAAGACCAATCGTACTACGACTTCGGATTCTATATTTGGTACTAAATTTAAAATTAGTTCTAAGCTTTCTAAAAAATTAAAATCTCAGGATATCGATTATGTTGAAACAACCGATGCTAATGGTAAAAAACTCAGGATGCTTGTATATGAAGACCCTGATGGTGGCGTAATTCCTATAGTAGCATCAGAGAGTGATGTGTCTAGGGCTAATACGCTGGTTGGCAAGGAGGTTGATATTGATGGGAAAAAAGTTAAAATTACAGATTCTAGTTTAACCTTGTCTGATGCTAAAAGTAAAAATAAGAGTTTTAGCACTAGTTATGATTCTGCTACTATAACTTTTACTGGGAAGATTGCTGGGTGGTTTGATGATGTGGCTGATGCTATGTATGGGAGAATTGTGGGAGAAGGAGCGCGTAACAAAACCAATATAGACGATCCGGACGAAGAAAAAGTGGATAAGCTTTTGCTTGAAAATAGTAGTGAGGGAGCTGATGACTCTGAGGTGAAAGCTGAAAAAGAAGTTACTGATGAAGATGGCAATAAAAAGACGCGTCCGGCTGAGGCTTCGGATGAGTTTGATAGCGATGGTAGGACTTATACTTATGGCGATATAGAGTCGGAAAATGGTAGTATTAAAACCAACGATGCTGATTTTGAGTCCGCAAAGACGAGCGCAGCTAGTTCATTGAGAGCAAGAGCCCAGAAAGTAGCAATGATGAGCTCTACGGTCCCTTGCGGTTTTTTGAGGAGTGTGGGAGCAATTAGTACGGCAGTTGGCGCTATACAGACGGCAAATGTAATATCTTATGCATCGAAGTATCTTGAAATTGCGGATAAAATAAAAGCTGGAGATGCAGATGAAGTGACCAATATGGCATTGAATAATTTGAATGAGCCAGTGAAGACTACGGCTTATGATATTGATGGCAAAACTGTTGAATTGGAAGGATCTGTGGCGAGTAGTGATGGCTGGAATACTGTTTTTTCTGGGAAAAATATAGTAGACGAAAATGACCCTAGTGCGCTGATGTCAAATCGTGAATTTGCGACAAAAAATGCATTGCGTGGTGTATCTTCTGGTTTGTTTGCTGACATTGCTTCAGCTGTAGCTGGTTTTGGTGGGGGTATAGCAGCATTTAGGATATGTAACGGTGTGCAGCTAGTGGCTGGATTGGTAGATGGTGTCTCGGATATAGTGCTTGCTTTTAGCACTGTTGGAATTGGGAATTTTATAAAGGAAATTTTCAAAGGAGCGTTAAAAGGAGCTGTTTTTTCTGCGATCATGATTACAGTTAGTTCTGTAATTAGCGCGATTACTCCTATGGTGGCTCAGTGGCTAGTGGGCAATTTGAGTAATGTATTCTTGGGAAAAAATGGAGGATTTGCTTTGCTTAGTGGGTCGCAAAATATTTTACAAAGCAATTTACAGATGAGTACGGGTAGATATGCAAATAAGGAAAACGTGATCCAATTGGCCGCGCTTACGGAGAAGGTCGAGGATCAATGGGCTGAATATGAGCGTAGTACGAAAAGTCCATTAGATGCGAGCAGTAAATACACTTTTCTTGGTAGCATCGTCAACTCTTTTGTTCCTTTAATTAATTCGCCCGATAGCGGTTTTATGTCTATGGTTGCGCCAGTAATAGGGCTAGCTGGGTCATCTGCGATAGCCATGATTAGCCCAACTGTTGGTGCAGCCGATGACATAAACGATTTTGCTGGTTCTATCGCTAGTGATAGTAACTGTGCCTATTTAAATTCGGTTGGTGTTGCTGGTGATTTTGCATGCAATAAATATGCTGGTGCATACGTAGACGAATTAACAACAATGGACCCGGACACTGTTTACCAAAATATGAAAAAATATGATAGCTTTGACGGTGAGGATAGTGATGGTAACCCGAAGGTGAACAAAAATTCTGATTATGCTAAATATATAGTTGCTTGTGTGACTAGTGATACTCAGCCTGGCACTATGAACAGTGCCGTGGAGGGGTTTATAGAGAGTATTACTAAAACTGGGGATACGACTGCGGATGCTTTGATAAATTTTGGCTCAAATTTTGTGCCGTTTAGTGGATTTTTAGATTCTGTGACTGCGGGAGAACAAGAAGCTAATTTTAAATGGAATAGTGGGTTGGCGTGTACTGGGAATACTGAAGATAATTCCGTGAACGAGGAAGTAAAAAATTTTTCGATGTATAATTTAGACCAACGTGTTTTGAATGAAATGGGAGTCATTGATACTAATTCTACTGTTTCATTTTTGGAGAAGTATTACAAAGATAATCCATTAGATGAGTCATTTGAAGGTAGAATTGCTAGGTTTTCTGGTATGACAAAGGAAGAAGTATCTGATACCCTAGCCTTAATTGAATATTATGAATATATTGCCAACTACGATCCGGGTGAGCGGTATGCGTTTGGCGAGTCGGGAGTGGAAATGGAAAAAGAATTGAGGTTTGACAATGAGAATGAGGTGGCGGAAAATGTTTGGGGAGTGTTGGCTGACGCAATAAGCTATGCCGATGTACGAAACCGGAGTTTTGCGGTATAATATACTGTATATGACGGAAATAGAGAGACTAAAACAGGAACTAAAAAAGGTAAATGCAGAATATGCTGGGATTCGTGATGTATTGGTGGAGCAGCGGGCAGAGTTTGGGCGCAAGATAAACGAGAAAAAACAAGCGATTTTGGCAAAAATTGCAGAGGTAGAAAAGGCGGCGCTAGATGCAGAGGTAAAAGCGATAGATATTACAGCTTTTACGGCACCAAACGAGCCAGTACCAGAAGTATATGCACAAGATAATGGTTCGTGTCACCCGTTGACTACCGAGCTAGACCGCGTGGCGGAGATTTACCAGATGATGGGGTTTGATGTGGTGGAAAGTCGGCAGTTGGATGATGAATATCATATGTTTGACTCGTTAAATTTTGCCAAGGAACATCCAGCGCGGGATGGGTATGATACTTTTCGTACAGAGGAAGGGCTAATCCCGCCAGCACATACTTCCACGATGCAACATAGAGTTTTAAAAATGTATAAAGATAGACTGGTACGAGGTGAAAATATTGCTGTGGTGGTACCAGGGCGGGTGTATCGCAACGAAGATGTGGACGCTACACACGAACATACATTTTATCAATGCGAGGGGGTGTATGTGTCGCGTAGTTGTAACATGGGACAGATGCTGGGGATTTTGCGTGAATTTTTTGAAAAGTATTATGAGCAAAAGTTGGAAATTCGTACACAGCCAGGGTATTTTCCGTTTACCGAGCCGAGCTTGGAGTTTATGATTGAGAAGCCAAAATCGTTAGGTGGCAAAAAAGGTGACTTTTTGGAAATGCTGGGTTGTGGAATGATCCACCCGAATGTATTGAAAATGGCTGGGATAGACCCAAATGAATATCATGGGTTTGCGTGGGGCGGCGGGATTGATAGACTGGTGATGCTAAGGTATGGACTAAAGGACGTGAGATATTTTGAATCGGGTAAACTTAATTTCTTAAAGGAATTTTAATATGAAAATTTCGCTAAATTGGCTAAAAAAATATGTGGATGTAAAAGTAGCGGACGACGAGCTAGTGCGATTGATTGGCGCGCGGCTGGTGGAAGTAGAAGGTGTAATAGATGAAACACATAAATATGACAATATATACATAGTGCGAATAGAGAAGGCGGAGAAAATTCCGGATACGCATCTTACTTTGTGTCAAATTAATGTAGGCGATGTAGAAGTGCCGAAAGTGGAGAAAAACGCTGAAGGATTAGTGCAAGTAGTATGTGGGGCACCAAATGTACTTGAAGGAATGCTGGCAGTATGGATAGCGCCGGGCGCGGTGGTGCCGGCGAGTGTAAATGAAGATGCGCCGTTTGTGATTGGTAAGCGCAAGATGCTAGGTAAGTATGAATCTAATGGGATGCTGGCGGGAGCAGATGAATTAGATTTTGACGACAAACACGAAAAGATCGCCGAAATTGACCCTACAGTGGCGAAACCAGGTGATTCATTGGCGGATGTGTTTGGGCTGAATGATAAGATTTTAGAGATTGAAAATAAATCTCTGACTCACCGACCGGATTGTTTTGGAATGGTTGGGTTTGCGAGGGAAGTGGCTGGAATATTGGGCTTAGTATTTGAAACGCCTCATTTCGGACACACTCAAGGCCGTTTGGTCGAGCTTACGGTCCCCAATGAGGCGTTTCCAAATACTATCAAAATATCTGTCGAGCCGACTATTTGCTCTCGCTACACAGCAATCATTCTGAAAAAGCATGGCGAGATAAAGCAGAAGTATCTAACTTGGCAGGATACGATTTTGTCGAAATCTGGCATGCGGCCGGTGGATCCAGTAGTGGACGCGACTAATTATCTAATGCTACTAACTGGGCAGCCGCTACACGCGTTTGACTACGATAAATTTGTAGCGGTGGGTAAAAAAGACCAGCCAGAAATCAATGTGCGCTTAGCAAAGCCGGGCGAAAAGTTAGTGCTGCTAGACGATAAAGAAATTGAACTAAATGAAAATGATATTATAATCGCGAGTGGCGAAGTGCCGGTGGCGCTAGCTGGTGCGATGGGCGGTAAGTCTACTGAAATTGATGAAAATACACGAAATATTATATTAGAGTCGGCGACATTTAGTTTGTATAATTTGCGTAAAACGCAGATGTTACATGGGATTTTCTCCGAGGCAATTACGCGGTTTACGAAGGGGCAGCCACCGTACCAAACTTTGGCGGTAGCGGAAGAATGTGCAGAAATGCTATCAGATGGTTTTAAAGTAGCGGCGGTGGCCGATAAATATCCAAAGCCAGAAGAGAAGATTGTTGTAAAGATTACAACGGATGAAATAAATAATTTACTAGGTACGGAATATAGCAAAGAATTGATCATAAAAACTTTAGTAAATGTGGGTTTTGATGTAAGGGAAAACGGTGATTTATTGGAAGTGACAGCGCCGGCGTGGCGAACGGATATTCATATTAAAGAAGATATTATCGAGGAAGTGGGGAGGCTATTAGGCTACGATAATATTTTGCCGACTTTACCTTTACATCAAACGGCCGAGCCAAATAAAATGTGGGAATTAAAAAAGCAGATTCGCGACATAATGCGGAGACTAGGTGCAAATGAACTTTTGACTTATAGCTTTGTGGCGGGGAAGTTGCTAGAAAAGGCGGGGCAAGACCCAAAGAATTCGTATAAAATCGTGAATTCTATTTCGCCGGAGCTGCAATATATTCGCCAGTCTATTGTGCCAAGTTTGTTAGGTAAGGCGTATGTAAACCAGAAGATTCCGTTTGATAAGTTTGCGCTTTATGAAATAAATAAAGTTTATCAAAAAGCGTGGGGAATGGACGCAGAGAATGCGCCGGTAGAGAAAATGCAAATGGGTATGGTGCTGGCAGAGCGTAAAGGTACTGGCACGGCATACTATAAAGCGAAAAAATATACGGAAGAATTACTGAAAGAACTGCATATCTTAGTAAAGTTTTTACCGCTGAAGGGAGACTCAGCGGTAAATAAGCCATTTGAGCCAAAGCGGAGTGCGGAAATAGTGGTAGATGGTGAAGTGGTTGGTGTGGTAGGTGAATTTAAGAATTCTGTGAGGCTGAATTTTAAATTGGCAGAATATTTGGCTGGGTTTGAATTGGATTTAGATAAAATTTTAGAAAAAGCAAACGGTAAAAAAGAAATTTATTTGGGTGAAATTGAAAAGCGAGATCTTACGGTAAAAACTGCTGGTACTTATGCAGAATTAATTGAAAAGATTGAAAAAGTTTTGGCAAAAAATAATGTGGTGGCGGAAATTACGCCGATTTCGATTTATCAACCGCTTGGCACAAAAGAAAAAAATATTTCGGTGCACTTAGATTTTCATGGTAAAATTGACGAAAAATTGATGAAGGAATTAGAAAAGATATAAGCGGTTTGCGCAATTGTAATGTTTATGCTAACATAGAAGTATGATTTTGCTTGACGGCGTAACAAAGCGGTACCCGGGTGATGAAAACCCGGCACTAGATAATGTGTCGCTACATATTGAGCCGAATGAATTTGTGTTTTTGGTGGGGAAATCTGGGGCGGGGAAGTCTACCCTAATGAAAATGATCACTAAGGAAGAAAATCCGGATGTTGGAAAGATTATAATCGGTGGGATTGACCTGGATTATGTAAAAAAGCGTCATATTCCGGGGTATCGTAGACGGCTGGGTGTGGTATTTCAGGATTTTAAACTTTTGCCAAGGCGCACGGTGTATGAAAATGTAGCCTTTGCGCTGGAAATTGCCGGAATGAGCGGTAGGGATATTCGTAAAACTGTACCAAAAGTGCTGGAATTAGTAGATTTATTGGATCAGGCAAAAAAGTTTCCTAGCCAGCTATCAGGCGGGCAACAGCAGCGGGTGTCTATTGCGCGCAGTGTAGCGCGGCAGCCGAAAATCTTGATTGCAGACGAGCCGACGGCTAATCTAGATAAGCTGACCACAGAAGAAATTATTGGGCTTTTGAAACGAATTAATGATTTTGGTACTACCATATTAGTGACTACGCACAACGAAAATATTGTAAATACTTTGCAAAAGCGTGTGGTGACATTGAAAGATGGCAAAATTGTGAACGACCAAAAGAATAATGGGATTTACAAATTAGACGAGAAGCTGGTACCGAAGATGCCGACGCGAGTAGTACAAACTCCTGGGCATGCATTAAAGCCGCGTAGAAAGGTAATACAATGACAGCAGAAAAAAATGTAGTGCCAGAGCCAAAGCCGGCAGTAAAAGAAGAAAAGCCGCAGAAAACAGAGCCAAAGGAAGCTAAGGCGAAAAAACTAAAGAAAGTCACCAAAAAGAGTTTGCGTACCATGCAGAAGACGCGGCAAAAGCATCCGGTGCGGACGCAGGCGCGAATTGTGAAATATGGTACTAGTGGGTTTCGGCGGAATATTTGGCTGTCTAGTGCAGCTACGGTGGTGATGGCAATTACATTGATTATCTTGTTTGTGACGGTGGTGGCCAGTGTAATCCTTACTAGCACGGCTGAGTTAATGAAAGATAAGATTGACATCACAGTATATGTAAAACCGAATACTTCGCAAGAAATTTTAGATGAAATGACAGAAATAATTAAGAGTGATAAAAATACCAAGAGTGTAGAGACTTCTACGTCAGAGGAAGAATATGCAAAGTTTTTGGAGGAGAATGACGATAGTGACGAGGTGATTAATATTTTAGACGACGACATGAAAGAATTGATGATTGCCAAGATGCAGGCGACGATGCGAGTAAAAGTATATGATGTAGATAATCTTGACAGTATTAGGGAACTAGTAGAAACCAATGAATTATTTAAACAATATACAGATAAAGAAAAGGCGCCGACATACGATGTGAACCAGGCAGAGATTGCTACGATTACTTCTTGGGCGCGAATTGCGCGTACTGGTGGGCTAGTAATGGCAGTGGTGTTTTTGGTGATTTCGGTGCTGATTATCTTTAGTACGATTCGGATGGCGATTTTCTCGCGACGAGAAGAAATATATATGATGAAATTGGTGGGGGCAGAAAAACGATTTATTCGTGGGCCGTTTTTAGTAGAAGCCGAGATTTGCGGGATTATTGCGGGTATAGTGGCAGCTACGGTAAGTTACTTTGGTTTTATGTTTATGGCGCCGAAGTTAGCTAATTACGGCATAGATATAACGGTAATTACAGATGTATTGCAATCCAACAAATTGATTTTGGTGTATTTGGTGTTTATTGCGGCGGGAATGTTGATTGGGCGGATTTCGGCGAGGCTTGCGGTGTCGAAGTATTTGCACAAGGCTTAATGCTTATGCTATAATATAAATATGTTAGCGCTTAAAAACAAAAATAAAATTTTTGCAGTAGTAATAGCAGTGGTGTTGGTGGGGGCGCCATTTGTGGGAACAGTTATAAATAATGTAGAAGTAAGTAGTATTTCTAAAGCATGTCAAAATTCTGCGGCATGTCGTGAGGCGGTGGCTAAAGAGGAAGAGGCAAACAAAAACGCAGCTTCGGCGGCAAATTCGGCAGACTATTATCAAATGAAGGTGAGTGAGCTTTCGGTAGATATTGCTTCGAGTGAGGCAGAAATTGCGCAGACCGAGGTAGAAATAAAGGAACTCAAAAAACAGATTTACGAAACAGAACAAAAGTTGAAAGAAGAACAAGAGGCATTGGCAGAGCTTTTGATTAATATGCATTTTGATAGTGATTCAGAGCCGATTAAGATCTTGGCTGGTTCGAATTCAATTTCTGATTTGGCAGAGAAGGCAGCGCGTGAGGAAGTGGTAAAACAGCAAATTAGTGTTTCGGCGGCGGCGGTGCGTGACGCAAAACAGCAGCTAGAAAACGACAAAGCTGAGGTAGAGACACTATTAGCACAACAACAAGAAGCCAAGAGTGCTTTAGTAGCTAAGCGAAGCGAGCAGCAAAACTTAGTAGAAAAATATCAAAATGATGCAGAGGCGTATGCAGAAGTGGCAAAGGCGGCACAAGAAGCACAGCGTGCCGCCGAAAAAGCAGAACAGGAAGCACACCCAGAATTGTATCGTGGTAGTGCATATACCGGGGCGAACACTTATCCATGGCAAGGCGATTGTCCGGAAAAGCAAGATTATTATGGTACCGTATGGGAGGGTCGCTATATTGGTGGATATGTGTGTGAATGTGTGAGCTATGCGGGCTGGAAGGCTTATGAAGCGTATGGTGTAGTATTAGCCTGGGGTAATGCGTATAACTGGGATGATCGGGCGCGGGCGGCTGGCTATACGGTAAACCGCACTCCGGCAGCAGGTACGATTGGTCAACTAGACAGTGGGCCATATGGGCATGTGTTTTGGGTGGAAAGTGTGAATGGCGACGGGTCTATCAATGTGACAGAATATAACAATGCCTATGCAACGCAGCTGTACTCTGGCGCGTATCATTATGGCGACTTTGGTGCTCGTAAGATTAGTGCTGGTGAAGTGGGTAGGTATAATTATATACATTTGTAGAAGTCTTTTTCTTAATGCCGTAAGTAACAACTAAATCTAACCCCTTTCAGAGCTTGGACTTGTTTGGCTTGTAATTTATACAACGTAGGGCAAAGAAAAATCTTCTTAGTCGCTACGCTGGGGAAGATTTTTTCATTGCTAAGTTGTATAGATTACGCTAAACAAGTCTGATCTAAATCTCATTATGCTCTGAAAGGGATTAGATTTGGTTGTTGGAAACTATCTAGCGAGGCAGCGGACAGACCAACCACCACTTCTGCCGCTGTAACCAGTTCTCCACCAGTCAATCCTAAACTTGGCAGCCGAGGAACTCACCCCGGCACCATATACCGAATCGTTGCTATAGCTGGTACTGGAAACATATACCCCATTGCCATCCGAAGAAGTTTCTATTAGGCTGCTACCACTTACATAGCCTGCTTCTATAAAGTATAGAGGATTTTCAAATACATTGTCATATAAATTATTGAATCTTGCAAATTCATTAGTAGAGCCGGAATTGGCTCCGGATTGATTGGACACAGTTGGTAAACGCCATCCTTTAGGGCAAATAGAATTCTTAGGATTTTGTGATATATTGCTAATTGTATGGCTGGTAAAGGTACTACTATCGTTGGAAGCTATAGCCGCCGTCCAGTTATAGTAATTGCCTAAAGAGGCATGCCCGGTATTAATATCGTCGGTCTTGCTAGCAGAATAAGGCATACTATTCGAATTGATCCATCCGTTCAATTTTGTTCCAGTAAAGTTTATAGTGCTGTTATCTGGTTTCCAATATATAACATCATTAGCCTGAGAATAACCGCTACCGTATTCTGCGTATTGACCATTGTTATATATGACATTTAAATCGGTATCTAGCGAGCTTAGTGTTTTGGTATTGTCTAAATCAAAATCTAGATTTTGCGTCATCCAAATATGATCATCTGATAATCTAGTAACATAATAGGGTTTGTAATCTCTTTGGTCTACCGCCAATATAGTATCACCTACATTGGGAATTTGTTCATCTTTCCAATTAGCTACGTCTTGCATATAAAATGTAGTTGGTCTGTATGCCGCGTGCGTAAGTAAATACTTCACTTGCCCAGTATAAGTCCCTGCATATTGGTTAGAACTAGCATATACTGCGTAAGTAGTAGTAAAACTAGAACCTTGGCTCATATCAGTAGTACCAGAAGCCTTTTCTACTACTTTAGTATAATAGGGAGGTACTAATCCATAGGTAGCATTATAGCTACTAGCAATACTGGTAGGAGGAGTAGGAGAGGGATCATTTTCTATATAATCTAATCTCATAGCCCAAGCAGAAGTAAGACCACTAGTAGCTAGCCCTGTTCCTATGCTGTTTTGTGGCGATGAACTATTGATTAGTTTATTATTTCCCTCTTCATTATTAGTGTATCCTATAGCATATATAGCATAGCCATTATTATCATTGCATAGAGTAGTAATAGTAGTCTTTCCTATATTATCTTTATAATTACCATTAAATACTTCTGTATTATGAGCATTATTTACTACACTACCTAAAGTACAAGAACTAGAAATAGAGATATTTAAACTATCTGCGCTACTACCAGAACCAGAAGTAGCAGAAGAACTAAAAGACAAATGAGATAAGACAAAGCCAGAGACAAGGACTAAAGGTAGACCAACTAGTAGAATATTGCGGAAAGCATAATAGAAGAAGGTGGTTCCATCTTCTAATTTATCATTTGGTTCTTCTATTCCAATTTTTATATTTCTATTTGCTCTTATCTTCATGTAGCTACCTCGCTTATATTGATATAAGTCTTTGTGGTGCTATTTGTAAACAGGGTATATTACAAAAAATGGCACCGCAAGGGGTGCAACAGTTTCATATTCTCACCAGCAATGACTGCTTCAAATAATCGACTTCCTTACGGTGCCGTGTTTTACTTGAAGTAGTCATTATAAAAATGACTGGTGATTTTTAATATAAAACTGTTGCACTTTTATTGTAGCATATTATTTTCTATTTATGTTAAAAAATATTTTTATGAAAGTCGCGTTATGAAAAATTTTGTGCTAAAATAGAGTAATGAGTAAGCAAAAGTGGGAAGAAAAAAAGACAAGTTTAGGTAATGCTATTATTATGTCCGCTGTGATGCTGGTGGCGGGGCTGTTTGTGGGGGCAAACTGGCAGAATTGGTTTGGCGGATTTGCGCCATATCTAGGGATTGATGCTGGCGTAAAGTCTGATGTAGACTGGTCGGCGCTGGATGAGGTGTATAATAAATTGGCTACTACTTACAATGGTGAAATTTCGAAAGAAGATATGATAGAGGGTGCAAAGAAAGGGTTAGTAGAGTCGCTGGGTGATACATATACGGTATATATGGATACTGAGGAGAGCGCAGATTTTTATAAAGATTTGCATGGTGATGTAGGGTCGGGTATTGGTGTGGAAATGGGCCTGAGAGACGGATATGTGCGGGTGCTGAGGACTTTGCCGGATAATCCAGCGCGTAAAGCCGGGATGCTGGCGGGTGATATTCTTTATAAAGTAGACGGAGAGGAAGTATACAATCTGTCTGTGGATGAGATCGCGAAAAAAGTACGAGGCGAGGCCGGTGCAGAGGTGACGGTGACAGTGGTACGCGACGGCGAAGAAAAATCATTTACCATGAAGCGTGAAACTATTAACAATGTGTCGGCATATGTGGAATATGACGGGAAGACGGCAATTATTACGGTAACTAGATTTGATAATAATACTGGTACTATGGTGCAAGGGTTTGCGAAAGAGTTTGCCGATAAGGGTATTAATAAGGTAATACTAGATTTGCGCGGTAATGGTGGTGGGTATGTAAGTGCGGCGCAAGATTTACTGAGTCTGTGGCTAGATAATGAGAAGATTTTGATTCAGAAGTCTAAACATTTTGGCAATAATACCACTAACAGTGGTGCAGGTAAAGCAATTTTGAAAGATATGGAAACTGTGGTGCTGGTAAATGGGTCTACGGCATCGGCGTCAGAAATCGTGGCGGGTGCGTTGCAGGATTATAATAAAGCTACAGTGGTAGGTGAAAAGACTTATGGTAAAGGTGTGGTGCAAAATTTGTATGATTTGTCTAATGCGACGGTGCTAAAGGTGACTACGGCTGAATGGTATACGCCAAATGATAGGTCTATCAATAAAACTGGTATTACGCCGGATGTGGAAGTAGAGCGGACCTACGAAGATATTAACGCGATGCGTGATCCGCAAATGGATAAAGCTAAAAGTCTATGATTTTAAAAAATAACAGGGGTGGTTCGGAAGAAAGATACGCGCTTTCTTCGGGAGAGAAGTAATGAAAATTGTGATTGCCACTGCAGTGTACTATCCGATGATAAATGGGGTGGCAGTCTTTTCACACAATTTAGCGGTGGGGCTAGCAAAGCGTGGCAATGAAGTGATGGTGATTTGTCCATCACAAACTGGGCGGAACTATACACGAACAATTGATGGGGCAAAAACTGTCTATCTGAGATCCGTGGATGCTAAAGTGTATCCCGATCAGATCCATGATGTGCCGAAAAAAAAGAAATTTCTGGGCATAAAATTACCACATTTGGTATATCGGCATGGATTAAGGGTGTCGGTGTTCCCACAGATGGAAGTGAGGAAGGCTCTAGATGAATTTCGGCCGGACGTAGTACATGTGCAGGTGTCTGACCCGATAGGGCTTTCTGTGGCGTGGTATGCCAGACGGCGAGGGATTCCGGTGGTAACAACGGAACATAATCAGCCGGATGTGTTTACTGACACGTTGAAGGTGCCTGGTGTGGTGAAAAAGCCAGTAAATTATATTTTGACTTCGTATTTTAGAAACCGGCAAAGCAAGAGTGATTTTGTAACGATGCCAACAGAACAGGCAATAAAAGATTTGATCTTTTCGCGCGGGAAAGGGTTTCCGGTGCCAGTGGCGGCAGTGAGCAATGGAGTAGATTTGGCTGATTTTAAACCCGGAAAGGCGATGGCAGAGATTTATCGTAAATATGCGTTGCCGAATGATCGACCCGTGGTGTTATATGTGGGGCGGGTGGATCCGGAGAAAAAAGTGGGCGTGATAATAGATGCGTTTAATGAGACGCGTAAGAAAGTTCCGAAGGCGCTGCTAGTGATAGTTGGCGATGGCGTAGATAAACTACGTTTAATGCAAAAAGTAGTAAAGATGGGGCTGGACGGTGACGTAAAGTTTTTGGGGCGGGTGTTGCCGCCGGATTTGTATGAACTATACAAGATCGGGGATGTATTTGCAACAGCTAGTGATATTGAAACGCAAGGTATAGTGCTGATAGAGGCGGCAGCGTGTGGATTGCCACTGATTGCGGTGGATAAGGGGGCAGTGAGCGAAGTATGTATTACCGATGAGAATGGGTATTTGTGCGAGCCAGGAAATGCAGACGAAATAAGTGCTGCGATGATAAAGATTTTGTCGGACGAGAAATTGCGGAAAAAGTTTTCCGAAAATTCTGTTAAAATTGCACACGAGCATGATTTTGAAAAAACTTTGGATAAGTTTGAAAATATATACAAAAAAGTGATTGCTGATAAAAAATAATCCCCTCAGGGGATTATTTTTTAAACTACAATATTTAGTAGCTTGGCTTTTGGTACGAAAATGGTTTTTTTGATGCCGTTTTCGGTATATTTTTGGATTTTTTCGTCGGCGAGGGCGAGTTCTTTGATTTTTTCCTCGTTTTTTAAGTCGGCTTTGTCTACGGTGAGCTTAGCGCGAAGCTTGCCATTGATTTGCACAACTACTTCTACGGTGTCGGACACTAGATATTTTTCGTCCCACTGTGGCCACTCATCGTCGGAACTTAATTTTTCTAGCATTTCCGAAGCAAGGTGTGGCGCAAAAGGTTTGAGTAATTTTGCTAGTGTGATGACGTCTTCTTCGGTGGCGCCGGATTTGTATAATTCGTTGACGTATTCCATTAATGCGGCTACGGCGGTGTTGAAATTGTAACGGTGGATGTCTTCGGTAACTTTCTTAATGGTTTTGTGACGGATATTGATAGTTTTGCTTGTTTTACTGTATTCGGTAGCGAACGCTAATGTCCAGCAGCGATTGAGGAAACGATAAACACCGCCCACAGAACGTGGATCCCAGGCAGCGTCCATGTCGTATGGGCCAATAAACATTTCATAAGTGCGGAGCGTATCGGCGCCATAGCCATCGTTGATGACATCTAGCGGGTCTATGACGTTGCCCTTGGATTTGCTCATTTTTTTGCCATCCGGAGCGTTGATGTAGCCATTGTAAAGTAGGCGCTTGATAGGTTCACGGAAGGGCAGATAACCTTCGTCGGCAAAGAATTTACACCAGAAGCGGATATATAATAGATGTGCTACAGCGTGGTCGCCGCCACAGTAACAATCTACGGGTTCCCAATATTTGATAGCGTCTTGATCCCAGGCGGCTTCTTTGTCGAGCGGGGAGGCGTAGCGCCAGAGATACCAGCTAGAGCAAGCATAGCCATCTAAAGTATCAGTTTCGCGGGTCATTTCTTCGCCATCAATTTCTACCTTTAGCCAATCTTTGGCTTTAGCGAGTGGTGAACGGCCGCTGTCGTCGGGCTGATAATCTTTGACTTCGGGATGCATAACTGGGAGCTGATCTTCTGGAATAGGATGTGGGTTGCCGTCTTTGTCGTAGGCAATAGGAATAGGGCAGCCCCAGTAGCGTTGGCGAGAGATTAGCCAGTCGCGCATGCGGTAGGTGGTTTTAGTGGTGCCGAAGAGGTCGCGGTCGCAAAGCTTGGCTTCGACAATTGGTAGATCGAACACTTCGGCGAATTCTTGGTCGCGTTCGTCCATGGCTGGCACAGCCATAATAGCACCAGTGCCGTAGCCGGCTAGCACATAGTCTGCTACCCAGATCGGGATTTTTTCTTTGGTGGCTGGATTAATGGCATATGAACCAGTAAAGACACCGGTTTTTTCTTTGTTTTCTTGACGTTCGATTTCGGATTTTTTGAGGGCGGCGGCTTTATAGGCGAGGACTTTCTCGCGCGTGTCGTCGGTAAGGAGTGCGTCTAAACCTGGATATTCAGGGGCGACTACTAAGAAAGTAGCGCCGTAGATGGTGTCTGGGCGGGTGGTAAAGACGGTGATATGCGGTGCGCCGCCTACCACCTCGAAATCTATCTCAGCACCGGTACTGCGGCCAATCCAATTTTTCTGCATAGTTTTGATTTTCTCTGGCCATTCTAGATTGTCGATTTCGTCTAGTAATTCATCAGCATACTCGGTAATTTTGAAGAACCACTGTTTCATCTTTTTCTTTTCTACTTCGTGACCACAGCGCCAGCATTTGCCATTTTCGACTTGTTCGTTGGCAAGAACGGTTTGGTCTTCTGGACACCACCATTGGTAAGATTCTTTTTGGTAGGCGAGACCTTTTTTGTAGAGCTGAAGGAAGCACCACTGGGTCCATTTATAGTATTCTGGATCAGATGTATTAATTTCGCGATCCCAATCTATGGCATAACCGAGGCGCTTAGCTTGCTTGCGGAAGTTGGCAATGTTGGTTTTGGTGACATCTTGCGGGGCGGTGCCAGTTTTGATGGCGTAATTTTCGGCGGGAAGCCCGAAAGTGTCGTAGCCAAATGGGCGCAAAACATTCAACCCTTGCTGAGTGTAGAACCGCGTAAGTACATCAACAATGGTAAAGTTACGGACGTGACCGACATGGAGGCCAGCGCCGGAGGGATAGGGAAACATTTCGGCAAGCATCATTTTGGGCTTGCCGGGTTCTTCGGTAGCCTTAAAAGGCTTGGTTTCTTCCCAGATTTTTTGCCATTTTTGTTCGATTTTGAGCGGTTTGTATCTTTCCATAGGGTAAATTATACCATAATTATAGGTTTATGACGAGGTTTCCTTGACGGAGGATTTTGGGATTTTTGCCGGTGAAGTCTATAATGGTGGATGGCAAGTGGCCGGCGGTAGATTTAGGTGTGCCACCTCGAGGGTTGGCGGAGGTAAGGATGAGTGGGCCAGTTTGTGGTAGGATTTCTTGGAAAAGTGTGTGGTTTGGAATACGAATGCCGATAGTATCAAAATGGTCGTAATAAAAATGGTGAAAATTGGGATTTTTAGGCAGAATAAGGGTGAGCTCGCCAGGGGTGTATTTTTCAATGAGGTCTTTGGCGGGGTCTGAGATAATAGCATATTTAGAAATGGCGGATTTATTTTCTGGGACCAGGGTGAAAACTTTACTCGAATGAAAATTACGGTCTTTTAGCTTCATCAATCTGCGAATAGCGAGTTCGGAATTTAGAGATACGGCATAGCCTTCTACTGTTTCGGTAGGGACGGTGACAATTTTGCCGGCTAACAAATCTGCGATAATTTGACTTTCCATGACTATATTATACTATATTTGGATAGAAAAAGCCCCCAAATATTGGGGGCTTGCAGCAGCGGCATAATTAGAGGATGTCTCCGTTGGCGTCAGCTGTAGCGATGTTGTAGTCGGAATCGGGATCGATTCTGACAATAAGCGAACGCCCGAGAACTTCTACGCTCGGGAGATCGATGACGCCACGGAACTCATTAGCTTCGCGGAGGTGCTGCGATGTGATAACGCCTTTAAGGAAGAGAAATACGGCAGGGAGTGGCTTGGCTATAAGCATAGCGATTTTGTCGCCGTTCCCCGCTTTAGTATCTTCGTTGAAGCATGTCTGAATGTCGGACAGAAGGGAATCGTTGGGGTCGACTTCGACCATGAGGTCGCCGCCTAATGCATTGACTACGACCTTATCTCTGCTTTTCATACCTTTGACGCCGTAAAACTCGATGATGCCTCCGTCCAGCGAGAAATTTTTGCCGGCAATTTTGTTGGTTGCCACTAGGCAACCCTCCTTTCTGTGTGTGGGTACATAGGCAATTAATAGATTTTGCCTAATGTTATTCATTATAGCATATATGGTTATTTTTGTCAATATCTTTATGGATACTTATAATCCATGAAGAAAAATCCCCTGGCATTGTTGCCAGGGGCGGTGTTGTTAGGGCTTTTGTTGGCCCATATATAACCTTTCCATGTGGAACCTTTGAATGGTTTTTGTTTGTATGGTGGACAGATCGTCAGAGGATTCTCTGTACAAGTTGACGACGAGTGTCATGCCGAAGTTTGAGCCGATGATCGCTGAGCTCTTTTCGTACTCGCTCTGGAATAGCCTTTTTGCCAGGCTTTTGCCTTGCTCCTCGTAATACAGCATGCTGTCCTGTACAGTTAGTGCGAACAGGGGAAGGCGATACTCCAGGGCGCATATGTAGAGATCTTTTAAAGCCTCGAGAGCTGCGGCATCCTTCTGGAGAATCCTGTATAAGGATACGTCGCTGGGCGCTCCTATGGACGGTTTGTTGCTTCGCTTGTCGATTTCAAGCATTGTGACGCCGTATAGGTTGCTGAGCCCGTAGCGTTCTGCTATGCCGCGAATGGCTAAGAGGGCGTCCATGGGAGAAATCTGGTGATAGACTTCAGCCACTGTGGGAGTAAACTCCGCATACTTTTTGATGATCATTTTTTACCTCCTAATTTTTATTGCACTATCTCTATTTTGCAGGGCAAAACGGAGAATAATGCAATAAAATGAGGATATGGAAAAGTTCTTGTGCTAAAAAGCACATACTTTGATTGTAGCATACTTTATTGGAATTGTCAAGTTTATAATTGACAAGTTGTTAGAAAAATGATTATAATATAGGGATGAAAATGATTTTGGTGCTTGATAATATACGGTCTACCTACAATGTGGGGGCGATTTTGCGTACGGCGGAAGGGTTTGGGGTGGAGAGGGCAATTTTGTCTGGCTATACACCTAGAGTACACGATGCTAATCTTTTGCCACATTTACGGGCAAAATTAGATAAAGAAATACATAAAACGGCACTTGGTGCGGAAGATCTGCTAGATATATATTCGTCTGGTGATATAATTAGTGATTTGAAAGATTTGAAAAAACAGGGGTGGCAGGTGGTGGGGCTGGAAAATAATGTTGAAAATGTACCGATTTTTGCGCTAAATAATCCTGAACTAAAAGGAAAAATATCAGATAAGGTAATTTTGATTTTGGGTGAAGAAGTGAACGGGATAGATTATTCGTTATATGATATAATTGATATGTTTGTAGAAATTCCGATGAAAGGAAAGAAAGAATCGTTTAATGTGTCGGTGGCGGCGGGAATCGCTACTTATGGTATAATGAACTTATGATAAGAGTATACACTACACCGACTTGTGCATATTGCCATGCATTGATGGATTGGTTGGATGATATGGGGGTGAAATACGCAGAAGTAGATGCGACGAAATGTCCGGAAATTACTTCGGTGCCTGTAACGGAAATAGACGGCGTAAAAATCGTGGGCTTTGATCGCCCAGCGATAAAAAAGGCTTTGAAAAAATTAGAAAAATAATTACTTGGGTACTAAGAAAATGCCCCGCTAGAGAAAGCGGGGCGGAGGGGTGATGTTTACGGCAAGGGGTCGTAGTACCAGTAAAGGCAATCAGTGTTACAGTGCGTTTTAATCGTTTCTGAATCTGTGGAAATACGGTTATTGCCATTCTTATCTGGTATAGGGAATGTAGCGGTGATTTTCTCGCCGTGGTTAGAAACTACTAAGTCTCCGATTAGATAATTGGCATAGGTGTGTTCAGCTTCTTTGAAGTGCGCGAGAGCTACTTGCCTGTTACGTACTACTCGATGCTCTAGTAAATTGTCATATGTGTGTCCGCGCGAGAACCATATGGATGGTGGTCGAAAAGCAGATGATACTGGTCTTATGTATTCTTCAAATGATGGACGGCTTTTTGAGGATGCGCTGCAGTCGTCTACTCCTACAAATATGGCGTATTCGTTAGCGCACAAGAAATGTTCGCCAAAACAGGTGGTACTTAAATCTGCAAGTTCACGGAAATCCCAGCCTAAAGGTTCAAGTATCTGGGTTGAAGCGTAATCATGATGAAGTAAACCATGTTTAAAATCTTCTAGCGTGTTGCTTAAATAAGTCGCTCTTTCGTGGTGGCGCAAAGTGGCTAATGCAAGGTGGTTGCCTATGACTACCACTAAGAATTGTTCTTTGGGGCTATCGAACGAATTCCCAAAATACCCAAACGGTTGTAGGACCTTTTTGATGCTGTTTGAGAGTGCTACCTTGCGACCGTACCAGTCGTAAAGTTCGTCTTTAAAGAACAGCGTGGTGCGGTTTTCGGGAAAGAATACTTTATGAGGACCGTCTGGTCCTTCAAAGACTAAACATCTTTTCGGAATGGAAGACTTTCCATCAAAAGTATCTACTGCCTCTGTTACTCTATAGAGTTTTTCTGACATTTTTATCACTCCTTTGTAAGATTCTAGTTTGAAAAAACTCTAAAATTGTTATAGCATTATTTTGACATTTTGTAAAGGTATTGCGAAAAGTAGGGAAAAGTGATAAAATGAATAAAATTATCTATTAATTAAGGAGCGATATGCCTGAACCTAAAAAACAGAGTAGCCCGCGTAAGACTGGACTACGTAGGAGTCATTTGAGGCTTACGCTAGCTCGGAGGGTAAACAAAACTTCCCCCGTAAAAGCGTTTGAGACCAAAAAGAAAACTCCGAATCTTAAAGTTAAAACTAATAAAAAAGCACTAAAAGGGAAAGAAGCTTAAAAATATGGCAAGTAATCGACATTTAGGTAGAGTTATTGTTCTACAAAGTTTGTATGAATATGAACTAAGGACCCTCGCGAAAGACCCAGAAGTCGATTTGGACGTGATTGTTGCAAAAAACATTGAGCCATATGAAAAAGCGTTGGGCGATACCGAGTTTGTGTATAATTTGGCGCACAAAGTAGTAGAGAATTTTGACACGCTGGACGCGGCTTTGCAGCCAATGGCGCCAGAGTGGCCAATTAGCTCAATTGCGGCGATAGACCGTAACGTCCTGAGGATGGGGCTGTATGAACTTTCGGAATGTAGGGACTCGATTCCGCCGAAAGTAGCTATTAACGAAGCTGTGGAACTCGCGAAAGCGTTTGGTAGCGAAAATTCGTCGAAGTTTATTAACGGTGTACTAGGTACGGCGTATAAGCAGCTAGGAATTGTTGAAGAAAAAAATGAATCAAGGAATAAACCAGTCAAGGGAGCCGCTAGCGCGGAGGGCGCTGAAGGTGCCGGAAGCGATACCGACGGAAAAGATTAAAGAATCGGCCTTTGACAAAATCAAATCGGCTGTGTTTCGGAAGAAGACGGCTATTCAAGAGATTGTGCGCGAGCCAACCTCGGGCGGGATTGTTTTTCGGTTTACGAAAGATAAGAAAGATATTGAGATTTTGTTGATTCAAGATTCGAAGGAACGCTGGACGATACCAAAAGGGCATATCGAGCCGGGTGAAACGGCGAAGGTAACGGCGCGGCGCGAGATAGAGGAAGAAACGGGGCTGGCTAATATATCGGTGCTCACATGGCTCGGCAAAATTCACTTTAAATACCGTAGGGCGGATAAGTTGGTGTTGATGACTACGCAGGTGTATTTGGTGCAGGCGATGGATAATCACGAAACGCCTACGCCAGAGAAATGGATGAAGGGGATTCGGTGGTTTTCGTTTACCGATGCGTTGGAGGCGATAGAATATGAGGATATTGAGAAGTTGATGTTGATTGCGAAGAAGAAGATACGAGCGGGGGATTATTAATAGATTAAAATCGTGTTTGTATTAAAAAGGTGAGTTTTTATTAGAAACGCGGATTTAATAATTAAATTATTAAAAGGAGAGAAATGGATTTTACACCTTATCAAGAGTTTGCAAAAGAAAAATTGGGGTTTGAATTTAACGATATTAATTTATTGGTGACGGCTTTAACTCACCGTAGTTACGTGAACGAGCATAAAAATACACACGAGCATAATGAAAGGCTAGAGTTTTTGGGTGATGCAGTATTAGAGTTGGTATCGTCGGACTTTTTGTACCGGAATTATAGTTACCCAGAGGGAGTGATGACGGCTTTAAGGGCGGCATTGGTACGAACCGAATCTATTGGCGATGCGGGGAAAGAACTAGGGTATGAACCACTAGTAAGGCTTTCTAAGGGTGAGAAGAATGGCTCGGAACGGGCGCATGACGTGATACTAGCGGACTGTTTCGAAGCGGTGATCGGGGCAATTTATCTGGACCAGGGGTACGAAGCGGCGCGAGAGTTTATAGACAAGCATATTTTGGTGAAAATAGATACGATCCTAGATGAGGGCTCGTGGCGTGACCCGAAGTCGTATGTGCAAGAATTGGCGCAGAAGGTAGACGGAGTGACGCCGATATATAAGACTTTGAAAGAAGAAGGGCCAGACCATGATAAGATATTTACAGTGGGGATTTATGTGGGGGAAAGTTTGAAAGGTACAGGGGTAGGCCATTCTAAACAAGAGGCGCAAACCGAAGCGGCGCGCGAGGGGGTGAAATTGTATCAGAAGTTGCGCAAACAGCAGAAGAAATAGAGGGCGAGCAGGTTTTGCGCTGTTTGCTTGACTTTTTGAAATGCTTGTGGTATAATGAAGATATGAGCCCCTTGCTGGGGCGGGGGTTTTCTTTTGTAAAGATTTGTGATATAATTGGCAAAGTTAATAATTTAAGGAGAAACAATGCTAGCGATTCGCATGCAACGTAATGGCCGGGCGCATTATCCTACGTACCGGATAGTCGTCCAAGAATCACAGCGCCACCCTTTGTCCGGGCGGGTTGTGGCCGAGGTCGGTAATTATAACCCAGCTACCAAAGCTCTAACTTTAGACAAAGAGTTGGTAGGAAAATACTTAAGTAATGGTGCGCAGCCATCTTCACGCGTAGCGTTTATCTTAAAGAAAAACGGTGTGAAGTTACCAAAATGGTACAAAGAGCCTGCACAGAAAAAGGCAGTGGCAAAGCACGCTGACAAATTGCGTAAAAACCAGCCGAAAGAAGAGCCTGCAGCAGAAGAGGCTCCAGCTGAGGAAGCGCCTGCGGAAACTCCAGCAGAAGCTTAAGGTTTGCAAAATCATAAAAAGAACCTCGGCTATATTGGCCGAGGTTTTTGGTTTTTAGTCGATATCGGCAATTGCTTCGACGAAGCAGTTATAATATATAACGCTTACCTTTGAAATCGAACTTGACGTAGCCTCCTTCATTGGAGTCTAAGTCTATTTTACCCTTATAGGTAGCGAGTAAGTCGCCGTTGGCAGTATAGACATTAATAGTTCTGTTAAGACCACCACCTAAATCGCTTTGAATATCGACGCAGGCTCTTGAACAGCTAGAACAACCGGCAAAGTTCATGATAATCCCGGCAGCCAATGCTATAATTATAGCTGCTGCGATAGCTAGTCTCTTCTTGGTTTTTTCTTTCATTTTTTCACCCCCTTCAAGAAGCTGGTTTTTACAATGTACTATCTGTGCTATATCTGCAAAGATATAACCTCCTAATTATATCAAAGAATTAGCGTTTTGTCAAGGTTTGCAAGGGTATTTTTTTTGGGGTTAGGAATCAAAATCGTAAAACGATACCATAAAATAAACTTTGTGCTATAATAAATAAAAATAACTAATTTGGAGAAAATATGGCTACTATCGACCAACAATTTGTAGAATATATCGTAAAAACTCTAGTAAATAATCCAGACAAGGTCGCAGTCGAACGGAAAATTGATGAAAAAGGCGTACTATTATCCCTAACTGTAGACCCAGAAGACGTGGGGCGGGTGATTGGTAAGCGCGGCGTGACGGCGCAGGCTATTCGTGTACTACTTCGTGCGCTTGGTACTAAACAGGATGCTCGTTATAATTTGAAGATTGTAAATACTGATGAAGACGGTGGTGCTAAAGCGACAGAGTCTGAGGCAGTAGAGGAAGTAAGCGAAGAAGTGAAAGAAACTGAAGAGCCAGAAGGTGAAACTTCTGAGTTGGCTGAAAAAACTCGTGCTGAACTTGCTGACCTAGATGATCTGGACATCTAAATAATTACATAATTCATTAATCTAAAGGAGCTTAGCGATGTGATAAGAAATTTTATCACATCGCTTCGCCTCTATGGCGACAAGAATCTGCCTAAAGGCAGATTTTGTCTTTATGTCCCTCGATATTAATGAATCATGTAGGAATAATAGAAATATGGCCAAAAATATCCTTGACAGCTATTTTCTATCATGTATAATTAAACATAAGCTAACTAACTGCGAGTCGGCTTTGTAGAAAACACAATAGTTGAGAGTTTATCTATGTCTAAAAACCACCTTTTTAGTTGAGGAAAAGGTGTTTTTTAGTGGAAATAAGTATTGTATTGTTATTTGGACTATGATATTATTGAATATAAGAAGTAGTGTGCCCTGTTTTTGTAATCTTGTGAGAGCTAGCGACTCTCAGGGGGAGACCGGGCAGTAATCTTCGGCGCTAAAGATTAATAACAACACTAATAAAAAGAGGTAGAATGGCTACAAAACCGAAGTCAGGTGAAAGAGTATTTTTCACCGAAGGCGACCAAGCGCTTCCGATTCCGGATCTTACTGCACACCAGAAAGATTCGTGGGAAGACTTTGTCAAAAACGGACTACGGGAAGTTTTTGCTGAGCTGAATCCGATCGACGATTACACCGGGCAAAAGCTATCCTTACGGTTCAAAGATTATTATTTTAAAGATCCAAAGGAGACCGAGGAAGAAGCAAAGTATAACTTGGCTACTTACGAGGCGCCTTTGCACGTGCTAGTGGAGTTAGAGAATAAGACCACTGGCGAAAAGAAAGAACAGGATATTTATTTTGGTGATTATCCTTGGATGACGGATCGTGCTACGTTTATTATTAATGGTACTGAGCGCGTGATTGTATCACAGTTGATTCGTTCGGCTGGTGTGTTCTTTAATGCCGAAATGATTGGCTTGAAGAATTACTATGGTGCCAAGGTAATTCCTGGGCGTGGTGCGTGGCTGGAGTTTGAAACCGCGGTAAACGGCGCGATGTATGTAAAAATTGATCGCCGCCGCAAAATTCCAGTGACTACGTTCTTGCGTGCACTTGGTATGACTAAGTCCGAGATTAAGAAGAAATTTGAAAAAGTTGACAATGGCGAGAAGAAATATATCGAGGCGACGCTTGAAAAAGATACCACTTCTAGCCAGGGCGAAGCTCTTCTTGAAGTTTATCGCCGGATTCGTCCGGGTGACCTTGCTACGGTAGAAAACGCAAAATCGATGATTGAACGGATGTTCTTTGACCCGAAGCGGTATGATTACTCTAATGTAGGCCGTTTTAAGCTGAATCGTCGTTTGCATAAAGATTTGCCAAACGATCCAGAGCATCGCACTTTGCAAATGGATGATGTGACGGATATTATTTCAGAGATTATTCGCTTGAATAATACGCAAGAGCCAGCAGACGACATTGACTCGTTGTCGAATCGCCGTGTGAAGTTGGTGGGTGAATTAGTACAAAGGCAATTCCGCCTGGGTATGCTTCGCTTGCAGCGTAATATTCTAGATCGGATGTCGATGGCAAATCTAGAGGAAGTGACGCCTTCGCAGCTTCTAAACTCTCGCCCAGTAGTGGCAGCAGTGAAAGAATTCTTTGCTACCTCACAACTTTCACAGCTAATGGACGAAGTTAACCCATTTTCTGAGCTGGCACACAAGCGCCGCTTAAGTTCGATGGGGCCTGGTGGGCTGACTCGTGAGCGCGCAGGCTTTGATGTGCGTGATGCGCACCCAACTCACTATGGACGTATCTGTACGGTAGAAACGCCAGAAGGTGGTAACGTAGGTTTGGTACTTAACTTTGCGACTTATGCCCGGATCAATGAATATGGTTTTATTGAAGCGCCATATCGGGTAGTAAAGAACGGCAAAGTTACGGACGAGATTGTGTATGTGGACGCTGATACAGAAAACGATATGATTATCGCTGATGCTTCGGTGAAACTAGATAAAGATGGTAAATTTGTAGAAGATTGGGTGTCTGCTCGCGTGCACGGGGCGCCATCTCAGGTGGAAGCGAAAAATGTAACACACATTGACGCAGCACATAAGGAAATTCTTGGTGTTTCGGCATCGCTTATTCCATTTGTAGAGAAAAACCGTGTTGACCGTTCTTTGATGGCCTGCGCCATGCAGAAACAGGCAGTGCCACTTCTTCGCCAAGATAACCCGGTGGTAGGTACTGGTATAGAGCGTGAAGTTGCTAAGAACACTTCACAGCTAGTGATGGCTGCTGGCACTGGTGTGGTAAAGAAAGCTGATGGTGATTCGGTAATCGTGACTTATGATAAGGGTGGCGATCATGAATACAAGTTACAGCATTTTGAAAAGACTAATGATGATCGTTGTTACAATCAGCATTGTGTAGTAGCTCGTGGCCAGAAGGTAAAGAAAGGTGATACCTTGATTGAAGGTGCTTCGGTAAACGATGGTGAACTTGCACTTGGGCGCGATCTGCTGGTGGCCTTTATGCCGTGGCGTGGCTACAACATGGACGACGCGATTGTGATTTCTAATCGCTTAGTGGAAGACGATACTTTGACATCTATTAATATTAAAGACTTTGATGTAGAAGTACGTGAAACCAAGCTTGGTCCAGAACAAGTAACACGTGATATCCCAAATGTTTCTGAACATTCGCTTCGCCACCTTGGTGAAGATGGTATCGTAACGGTAGGTTCAGAAGTAAAGAACGGGGATATCTTGGTTGGTAAAATTACGCCAAAGGGCGAACAAGAGCTATCTTCTGAAGAGCGTTTGCTTCGCGCGATCTTTGGTGAAAAAGCCAAAGATGTACGTGATACTTCGGTAAGAATGAATGGTTCGTCTACTGGTAAGGTAGTGGACGTACGGGTGTATACTCGTGAGCAAGGTCACGATCTGAAGGCTGGCGTGATTATGCAAATTAAAATCTTTGTAGCGGAAATGCGAAAGATTGGCGTAGGCGATAAGCTGGCAGGACGTCACGGTAACAAGGGCGTGGTATCTAGAGTGCTTCCAGTGGAAGATATGCCATTTATGGAAGATGGTACTCCAATTGATATCGTATTAAGCCCAATGGGCGTGCCTTCACGTATGAACTTAGGGCAGCTCTTCGAAACTCACCTTGGTATGGCAGCGAGAGCTCTTGGTTACAAGGTTGCTACGCCATCATTCAACGGTGTGCCAGACGAAGTAATTAGCGATGAACTAGAAAAAGCTGGTTTTGAAAGAGACGGTCGCGTGCAACTTTACGATGGTCTAACTGGCGAGCCATTTGAAGAGCGTACGTCTGTGGGTGTAATGCACATGCTAAAGCTTCACCACATGGTGGAAGATAAGATCCACGCTCGTTCTACTGGTCCATACACTATGGTGACTCAGCAGCCGCTCGGTGGTAAAGCACAGAATGGTGGTCAGCGTTTCGGAGAAATGGAAGTTTGGGCACTTGAAGCTTATGGTGCAGCTACTACTTTGCAGGAAATGCTCACCATTAAGTCTGATGATGTTTATGGACGTGCAAAAGCTTACGAAGCTATTATCAAGCACGAGCCGATTGAAGGACCAAAACTTCCAGAAGGTTTCAACGTGCTAGTAAAGGAGCTTCAAGGCCTAGGCCTTAAAGTGGATCTATTAGATCATGGCGAATCAGCCGACGCTGGTGACGTAATTGAAAAGACTTCGAAAGAAATTGAGAAATCTAAAGATGATCAATCGATTTATGATCAACATAAAAAAGATACCGAGCCGCAAATCTTAGACCTCGATGATGATGAGGCCGAGGCGATGATGGCAGAAGAAGGTATCGAAATAACAGAGGTTGACGAAGACGACGGTACAGTTGACCTCGGAGAGGAGTTCTAATATGGCGTGGATGGATAATTTTATCAGCGCTTCGGACTTTGATTCAATTAGGCTAACGGTGGCGAGCCGTGACGACATTTTGAATTGGAGTTACGGTGAAGTAACCAAGCCAGAAACGATTAACTATCGTACCCAAAAGCCAGAACGCGACGGTTTGTTCTGTGAACGGATTTTTGGGCCAACCAAAGATATTAATCCGCATGATAGTAAGTTGAAAGGTGTACGCTCGCGCGAAGCAGCAGTAGATAAGGAAGGTAACTTAGTGACTAAGTCTATCACCCGGCGTGAGCGGATGGGGCATATTGCCTTGGCTGCACCAGTTGCACACATTTGGTTTATGCGTGGTGTGCCTTCTGCTTTGAGCCTACTTCTAGATATTACGGTCAAAAATATTGAGAAAGTAGTTTACTTTGCAACTTATCTTATCACTGATGCGAAGACAGACGAAATTGAAAAGACTTTAGAAAGCCTAGAGAGCCAAACGATGACGGCGCGCGATGCAATTAGATTGCGCTACGAAAAAGAATCTAAGGCTGACGGGGCTGATGTAAAAGCTTTAGCAGAAGCTCAAACCAAGGAATTGGAAGAGTTAGAAAGTGATTACCAGTCACGTAAGGCGACTTTAGAAGGCTTCAAGAAGGGCGGCGTGATTACTGAAGTAGAATATCGCAATCTTCCAGAAGAATACGAAGATTTAATCACGGTAGAGATGGGTGCTACTGCTATTAAGAAATTACTTGATGAAATTGATCTTGATAAATTGATTGAAGATCTTCGTAAAGAGGAAGAAGAAGCTAAGGGTCAGAAAGAGAAGAAAATTCAAAAGCGCTTGAAGACTCTTGAAGGTATGCAAGCGGCAGGGATTAAGCCAGAAGATTTAATTCTCACGGTAATTCCAGTAATTCCACCGGATCTACGTCCGATGATTGCGCTTCCTGGTGGACGTTTTGCTACGTCGGATCTTAACGATCTTTATCGGCGCGTAATCAACCGTAACAACCGGTTGAAGAAGTTGCTTGACTTAAATGCGCCAGAAGTAATTTGCCGTAACGAGATGCGGATGCTTCAGGAAGCTGTGGATGCTTTGATTGATAATTCGGCAGCGCATGGTTCTCGTGGGGCTAACTCTACTAATGGTCGCCGCAAGTTGAAATCTTTGTCTGATCTTCTTAAGGGTAAGCAAGGGCGCTTCCGTCAGAACCTTCTTGGTAAACGCGTGGATTACTCTGGGCGTTCGGTAATTGTGGTAGGCCCAGAACTTAAGCTTAACGAGTGCGGTTTGCCAAAACAAATGGCACTAGAACTCTTTAAACCATTTGTGATTTCTTGGTTAATCGGTAACGAATACGCTAATAATATTCGCGCGGCATCAAGACTTATCGAAGCAAAAGAGACTATCGTATGGGATGCACTTGACGAAGTAATTAAGGGTAAGTATGTGCTTCTGAACCGTGCTCCATCTTTGCACCGTTTGTCTGTACAGGCGTTTCAACCGAGATTGATCGACGGTAAAGCTATTAAGCTTCATCCACTCGTAGCATCCGGCTTTAACGCTGACTATGATGGTGACCAGATGGCAGTACATTTGCCACTTTCCGATGCGGCACAGGCTGAAGCTAGAGAATTAATGTCGGCGGGCAAGAACTTGCTCAAACCAGCTGATGGCTCTCCAGTATTGGCTATTTATCAGGATGTAGTGCTCGGCGCTTATTATCTTACTTACGATAAGCCAGGTACAGATCAGGGCGATCCAAAAGCTTTCTCTAGCGTATATGAAGCTGAAATGGCTTACGACCAGGGAATTATCGCACTTCAGACTCCGATTCGGGTGTTTGCAAAGCGTGAAATTCGGGATACTACCTTGGGCCGTGTAATCTTTAATGAGATTTTACCAAAAGATTATCCATATGATAACTCAGTGCAAACTAAGAAGCACTTGTCTAAGGTGATGGCAGATATCTTTGATTTGTACGGTGCAGAGGTGATGGTAAAAACCGCGGACGATTTGAAGGATCTTGCCTTCGAATATGAAACGATTGCATCTATTTCTACCGCTAAGGATGATTACCCAACCTATGATGAAATTGATGATTTCATCGCTGAAGGTGATGCTAAGACGGCTCTGATTCAGCAGCAATTTAATGATGGTTTGGTAACCGAGGAAGAGCGTCATAAGTTGACAGTTAATAACTGGCGTGATATCGATAAAAAGATTTCTGAATTCTTGCAGGGTAAGCTTTCGGAAATGGATACTGATATTGCAGTGATGGTGAACTCTGGTGCTCGTGGTAATATCTCAAATATCAAGCTTGCTTCAGCAGAGATTGGTATCATGGTGGATATTAACAACAACGAGATCGAGCTTCCAGTAAAGTCTAGCTACAAGAAAGGTCTAAATACTCTAGAATCCTTTATCGCTACTCGTGGTGCACGTCAGGGACAGGTGTCTACGGCGCTTCGTACGGCGGACTCTGGGTATCTAACTCGCCGCTTGGTAGATGTATCTCAGGATGTATTTACTACAGACGAGGAAGCAGAAGATCCAGGATTTACGGTGTATCGTGATGAAACTGAGCTTTCTGGAATCGGCTTTGCGGCAAGATTAACTGGGCGCTATACAGCGGAAGCTGTGCCAGGTTATCTTGAAGCAGATGAACTCATTACTAAAGAAATGGCGGAGCAAATTGAAGCTGACGAAAACGTTTCTGAAGTAAAGATTCAATCTATTCTATCAACTACGGCGGTGGAAGGTATTCCACGTAAGGCTTACGGTGTAGATATGTCTACCCGTGCACTTGTCGCAGCCAATGAGCCAGTTGGTGTGATTGCGGCACAGTCGCTTGGTGAGCCAGGTACTCAGCTAACGCTTGATACTAAACACGGTTCTGGCGTGGCGGGTTCTGGTGCTATCGCTAGAGGTCTTCCTCGTGTAGAAGAGCTTCTAGAGGCACGTAATCCTAAAGGTCAGGCTTATGTTTCACCAATTGATGGTGTAGTGGAAATGTGGGAAGATAATAATCGCTACGTTGTTCAAATTACTCCGCAATCTGGTGAGTTAAAGCGCTTTGAACTAGATGGTCGTAAACCGGCAGTAAAAGATGGACAAAGCGTTAAAGCTGGCGCTACTTTGGTACGTAAGAGTGGTGATAAGGAAGCTATCAAGGCGCCAGAAGATGGCATAGTGGAACTTGTAAAAGATGCAATTATCTTGGTATCTTCGGCTAAATCTTCTGTAAAGATTGAAATACCTGGTGATGCAGAGATGGTAGTGAAGTCTAACGATAGCGTAAAGGCTGGTGATAGGCTTACAACTGGTTCCTTGAATTTGCAAGACTTGCTCAAATACAAGGGCGTAGAGGCAACTGAGCGCTATATTATGAACGACGTTCTCAATGTGTATGCGGCGCAGGGTCACGAGATTTCGCCAAAGCACTTGGAAATCTTGGTACGCCAGATGTTCTCTAGAGTACAAATCAACGATCCAGGTGATTCGGAGTTTGTATCTGGCGACATTACCTCTAAGGCGGCAGTCAGCCTGGCCAATAAAGAGCTAGAGGCGGCCGGCAAAGAGCCAGCTACCTACACCAATTTGCTACTTGGTATCACTAAGGTGTCTATCTTCTCGGATTCGTTCCTCTCTGCAGCATCCTTCCAGGATACTACCCGCGTGTTGATCAACGCAGCGATTAATGGGCGCGTAGACCGTTTGAAGGGCTTGAAAGAGAACGTGATTATCGGTAGAAAGATTCCAGTAGGTACTGGTGTAGCGCCACTAGAGGATTTTGAAACGCCTGATTCCAAAATCCCAACAGAAGAAGATTTAGAGAACTTGTAGAAAGTTCTAATCTTCGAGAAAACAACCGCCTAAAGGCGGTTGTTTTTGTGGGGGAAGTGTGGTAGTATAAATAGAGAACAAGAGGTTTTATGCATTTCAAGACTATTTTCAAATCCCTGAAAAATAAAGACATGTTAAAGCGTGTGCTAATTATTCTTGGCATTTTGGTGGCATACAGGCTACTTGCGCAAATTCCAGTGCCGATGGGCGATGCTTCTACATTTAAGGAAGCAGTGAGTAATCTTTTGGAAAAGTCGGACTTTTCGAACTTCTTGAACTTGATTTCTGGTGGTGGGTTGGCGTCGTTTAGTATTATACTGGTAGGGCTTTCGCCATATATTACCGGTTCTATCGTGGTGCAACTTCTCACTAAGGCGATTCCGTCTCTAGAAGAATTGTCGAACGACGGTGAGACTGGGCGGCGGAAGATTAATCAGTGGACCCGTATCTTAACGGTGCCACTAGCGATAGTGCAGTCTATTGCCTATATTTTTATTTTGTATCAGTCTACGATTTCAGCGAATGTAGCGGCAGAGTTTACCCCTACGGCGGGTGACTGGGCGCTGTCTGTGACGGCGATGACGGCTGGCTCGTTGATTTTAATGTGGATGGGTGAACTAATTACTGAGCAGGGGATTGGTAATGGTATTTCTACTTTGATTTTTGCATCGATTATTTCGCAGTTGCCAAATACGATGGCTTCGCTAGGGAATGCTTTATTCGATACGAGCGAAGGCTCTTTGAGCTTGTTTGGTTGGCTAGAGCTGCCGGTAAACCCAACGATTTTCTGGATACTGCTAGGCTTTAGTATTGCGATGCTGGTGGTAATTTATTTCTTGGTGAAGCTAAACGAAGCGCAGCGAATTATTACAATTAATTACGCTAAGCGGGTGCATGGGAATTCGTCTTATGGTGGAATTAAATCGATTTTGCCGATTAAGATGATTGCGGCAGGCGTGATTCCGGTGATTTTCGCTACGGCATTTTTGTCTTTGCCGGCATTGGTGGGGCAAGTGATCACCACCATGAATCCGGGTAATGAAATTGGCGAAACATTGGTGACTGTATTCTCGGCGCCGTCCGCTAGCAACTTTGCCACAATGTATCCGGACGGCATTACTGGGCAATGGTTTGTGTATCCGGCGATGTATTTTATCTTGGTGTTTATGTTTACTTATTTCTATACATCAATTATCTTTAATACTAAAGAAATTGCAGATAATTTGCAAAAACAAGGTGGCTTTATTGAGGGGGTGCGGCCAGGTATTGCTACGGCGAAATACTTGGGTAAGGTGGTAAATCACTTGGATTTGTTTGGTGCACTGGCATTAGGGCTAATTGCAATGTTGCCATTTATTACTGATTATATCTTTATTATTATAACGGGAGCACCTATCGGCTTGTCTATTTCCGGTACGGGGCTTCTGATCGTAGTGACGGTGGCACTCGAGAATCTAAGGTCGCTAGATTCGCGCGCATTAATGATAACATACGACGATTTTAATAATGAGTTTGAAGATTAAGGGTTGGCGCAAAATTACAAAGTGGGCGATATGGTCGGTGTTGGGGATATTGTTCTTGGTGTTTCTAATCCGCGTAGCCACGTTTGAAGCGAACTATTATGCCGAAAAGGAAGGAAGTGAGCGGGCGATAGCAGAAACCGCAGAGCCAGAAGAAGAACTAGTAGAAGTAGAGCCAACAGAACAAGAGGTGCGCGAGTATACAGTAGCGCCGGATAGACCGCGATATCTCACAGTGGAGAAACTAGGCATAAATAAGGCACGGATTTTACCGATGGGGGTAAATGCTAAGGGCGAGTTAGCCACACCAAATAATATCTTTGATGTAGGCTGGTATGAAGCATCTGGCAAGCCGGGTCAGGGCGGCACGATGATAATAGATGGTCACAATGGTGGACCACATGTGCTAGGGGTGTTTAAAAGTTTACCAAATCTAGTAGAAGGTGATATTGTTACGATAGAGCGAGGGGATGGGGTAGTTTATAAATACAAGGTGGTAGAGAATAAATCTGTGCTGCTTTCTGAATCTGATGCGTATATGGCGGTGGCGGCACGTTCGCCCGAGCCAGGGAAAGAGTCGGTGACGCTAATTTCTTGTACTGGTGAATGGTCACAACAGCAAGGAACTTACCTTTCACGGCAGTTCACTAGAGCAGTGCTGGTAGAAGAATAAAATAAGCCGAAGAGTATAAAATTTTCATAAATTCGTACTTTACTTTTAATGTCGAATATGCTAGAATTAGAGAGTAATTTATGGCTAGTCAAAAGGAAGTGATAAAGCTCACAGGTAGTGTTGTTGAAGCGCTGCCGAACACCCAGTTTCGGGTTGAACTCGAGAATGGTCATATTATTGTTGCCCATATGAGCGGAAAGATGCGTAAAAACTATATTCGCTTAGTGCCGGGTGACAGGGTTGAAGTTGAGTTAACCCCTTACGATCTTACAAAGGGCAGAATCAGCTTTCGACTCAAGGATTAATATTAACTGTTGTTTTGGCGTTAATATATGGAAGTAAAGTTAAATACTATTTGCAAAAGTATTTAGCATAATACTTTGATATAAGCGCGAAACAACGCTAAAAAGGAAAGGATTTTAACACAATGAAAGTACGTGCAAGTGTTAAAAAAATCTCCCCAGATGACATTATTGTGCGCCGGAAGGGTGTACTACGTGTTATCAATAAGAAAAAACCTAAGAATAAGCAAAGGCAGGGCTAAAATATATGGCTAGAATAGCTAGCGTGGTAATCCCTTCCGATAAGCAAGTGTGGATTGCACTGACTTATGTATACGGAATTGGGCGAACCACTTCAAAGAAAATCCTTGCGGAGGCTAAAATCGAGCCTACCACTCGGGTGAAAG
>CAYOTX010000004.1:0-52361 GCA_964407015.1 uncultured Candidatus Saccharibacteria bacterium | reverse complement strand
CAGGATATGATGAGATACAGTTAGTAGATGATAGAGACAATAAGATCTATTGGGTAGCCAAACTAAGAGATGGGCATTGTTGGATGACGCAGAATTTGGATCTAGACCTCACTAGTGGCATAGCCCTTACATCAGAACTCACGGACTTAAATGATAGTTCAATGAGTGGGGCTTATTCTGTAGGGTATTCTTATGATCCAAATAGTAGAATAATCTCTTGGAGACCCACTAATACTACTAGAGATTACCAAGGCGGTACCGGTACCGGGTGGTCTAATAATAGCAATGTAGCTTATTCGCTAGACCCAGGCAACTGGTATTGGGACGGTGATGATAGCACGCCAAATTGTAATTACCTAGATTCTACAAAAGGCTGTACCCACTTCACCCAGAATGCAACTGGTGCTAATGCGCATCTCTCCGTAGGTAACTATTATAACTGGTCTGCTGCCATTGCTAGCGACGGTTCATCTTCCCTAAGTAGTAGTACTTATAATAATATCACCCTGAACCCGCAAAACTCTATCTGCCCGAAAGGCTGGCGACTCCCTACCATTTCTAATGTGCCCTATACCACCGTTAACTCTACTAGTGAATTTGGTAGATTGAACCAGCTTTATAATGGCGGCGGAAGCACTGATCCAAAGCTTATTTCAGCCCCTCTATGGTTTGTGCGGTCCGGCAGCATCTACAGTGGCTCCTTCAATAATGCAGGTAGTGAAGCGTACTATTGGTCTAGTACGGTCTACAGTAGTAACAGCGCTTACCACCTGATTTTCGCGCAGTCTAGTGTTAACCCAGCCATATACGACCTCGACTTCAGACTCTACGGTAGGAGACGTGGGAGGTCTGTACGCTGCGTAGCGCGCTGACCCTAAGCTGCACTCCCGACACCACCCCTGTCCTTGACTTTTTAGCTTAAGTGTGATATAATTAGAAATGGTAGATATTCACCCTGTACTGAGCAGTATCTCAGAATAGTTCTTTAAGGGAGGTATCATGATGAATGATACTATTGAAAGTTTTAAGATAAACCACGAGAGGCTGAAGCCTGGTATTTATGTCTCTGAGCGTAGCCTGTTTAGTAATTGCTTCATTACTACATTCGACTTACGCTTCAAGAGGCCCAATGTAGAGCCGCCGATAGAACCGGCAGCACTGCATACCATCACGCACCTAGGCAATGTGTTCCTGCGCAACCACAAAGACTGGGGAGAAAGGCTGGTGTATTTTGGCCCTATGAGTTGCCGCACTGGCTTTTACATGCTGGTTTCCGGCGCATACGATGAAGTTACCTCGGTAATCAGCGATCTAGTTAAGGAACTGTGTGAGTATATTATGGCAGCTGAGGATATCCCTGGCGCTACAGCGGCCGAATGTAGTAACTATCTGGAGCACAATTTGGCCTTGGCTAAATACTATGCAATCAGGTACCACAATGACCTGATCGAGTGTCTCAGAACCGTTTATCCGTGACTTCTTTAAGCCAGCACCTAGGTGCTGGCTTTTTACTACCCTATTTCACTCTGTTAAATCTTGCCAAAACACAAAAAGTGTGGTATTATGGGAATATAAGGGAGTTTATTATGTATCAGCAAACAGAGGTAGAGAAAAAGGAACGTCGCAAAATTATTGCCGCCGCTACAATAATTATAGTAATTATTTTGATATTATTAGTGGCGATTATCGTGGTAGCCACGAAGAAATCTGATCGTAACAGCGTAGCAAACGAAGAAAATTCTGCGTATGAAATGACAGAGAATACAGAAGAGGCCACCACCGAGGATCCTAAACCCGAAGAAGAAAATACTGAAAACACTACCACAGTAGGCAGCTTTTCTACGGAGACCTCTGACGATAAGAAAACTGAAGAAACGACTACCACAAACGATACCCCAGTAATTACCAGCACTGGCGACGCGACAGATATGCCGAGCACTGGCCCAGAAGATTTCTTGCCACTAGCGCTACTTGCGGGGATGCTGGTAGCTTACCTTTCTTCCGCTGTTTTGGCAAAAAGAGAAGCTTAAAATTATCCATAAAAAGCGAGTTTTATAAAAATCTCGCTTTTTTTGATTCGCTTTTTGGGTGATTTATGCTATAATAGGGTTACGCCCGGATGGTGGAATTGGTAGACACGTATGCCTTAGGAGCATATGCCGCAAGGTGTGCAGGTTCAAATCCTGTTCCGGGCACCACATCCGGAACTTTTTCCAAATTTTCGCCCACAGGGCGATTTTTTATTACTAAGTGAGCGTTAAAATAAGAGCTAGTCGTGATTTTCGAGAGCAAGAAAATGCCACGGCAAAAGCCGTGACAGGGAGGAAGGTAGATAGAATAAAAAAGCAGAGACCTAGCAGTACCGAAGTTGACTTTTTAGCAGAAGTATGTTAGAATAGAAGGGTTGTAGTTATTCATTTTGTTTTTAAGATAATTTGGAGGTGATAATAATGAATAACAACAAAGCAAATATTACAAAAGAGGATGTTGAAAAAGTCTATAATACTGCCTTGTATTACGGTGTTAGGGAAATACTTTCCGTGCCGATTGAGCATCCGGAAATTTGTGCACCACTAACGATTGAGGTTAGCACAACAAAACCGAATGCGAAAAAGTCCAAGAAAGCCACTGTCCAGGTTTCGGCCAATAAGCTAGGCATTTTAGCAAGCGCAGAGTACGAGCGAACTCAAGAAGGCCCGGAAATTACCGACATAGCCCCGGCTTCGCTCTTGGGCGGAGAGGAGATAAGAGGGCTTTTACTGAGGTCGCAGGAAGACCCGGCGCCTATTCCGATGCTTGATAGTGTAGGGATTTGCGCTAGGAATATGCCCTCCTACGACATGATAAGGTTCATTCTGAACCCAAAGGACAGCGCGAATCCTCCCGAACTTGTGTCTAAAAAAGAGCTTCGTTCGATGCTGGCTCGCTTATTTATGGCAGATAATTCTAGCACGAGAATGCTTTATGCATTGCTCTTGTCTATGGAAGACGCCGAAAATAAGAACGCGAACAGGCTGGTGGCTCAGTATATGGATTTCTTTAAGAAATCTCCGATACAGCCGGATAAGATCATCAGGTCTTTGCGCTTTCTTTACTGCAATATTATCGCAGAGAAGAAGGATCTAACCATGAAACTGTTTGGCGATCATAGCGGCTGCCTAAACGATTATCTCGTTGCTCAGGCTAAGGATTGCGATGCTGCGCGTAAATTAGTAGGTAAAGCTGCAATTGCCAATATTAATTGCAGCCAGACGATGCTAACTGAAGCTATCCAGATATGCCGATCCATTTGGGATCGTCCTACTTTTAGATAACATCCTGTTGCCCTCGGCTAATGCCGGGGGTATTTTTTATGCCACGGTGGTTTAGCGTTTTTGACTAGTGATTTTCGCGGTGGTGGTTTGATGTTTGGTAAGCGTATTTTTGTATGTTATAATCATAACCAGGATGGGTAAAATTACCAAGTATTTGAATCAGTTGATTGTTGGTAATGTTTTTGACAACCCAGAAATCTTGGAGGCTTACGCCACTGACCGTTCGGCGCTCAAAATTAAGCCAAAATTTGTGGCATTTCCAGAATCTACCGAAGATATCCGTAAATTAATGCGGTTTTTCAATCAGATTGCCGCGAAAGATATACCGGTGTCCGTCACGGCACGTGGTTCTGGCCTAGATGAGGGCGGAGCAGATTTGTCTGCCGGAGGGCTAGTAATTTCTACCGAAAAATTAAACCGGATGCTAGAAATAGACCCGCGCGAAAGATTGGTGCGCGTACAAGCCGGGATTACTCTAAAGGAATTAAATACTGCGCTTTCCGTATCGGGTCTCACTATCCCGATTAGCGGCCACAGCGGGGAGACGATTGGTGGATTGATATCTAATATACCAATAGACAACAACGCTAGCAAATATGGCGGGATTGCAAACTACATAGAGCGCATAGAAGTAGTGCTAGCCAACGGCGAGTGTCTGCAAACGAACCGTCTAAAAAAGTATCACGTAGCTAAAAAAGCCGCTGAAAAATCCCTAGAAGGTGATATTTATCGTAAAATATCCAAACTGCTAAAATCTAAGGCTGAATTAATTTCTGATATTACCAAAAATCCGCCACGCGACAAAAGTGGCTACCCGATGATTACTAAGGTTCAGCGCAGGGATACACTGGATTTAATGCCCCTGTTTTTCGGTGCGCAGGGTACGCTGGGAGTGATATCAGAAGTAATTTTACGCGCTGTGCCTTTACGTAAAAGACCAGTGCGCGTAGTAGCCGCGTTTAAGGAGTTAAATCCGGCCTTAGAATTTGCCTACAATATTAGATCTTTAAAACCACGGGCAATAAATTTATATGACCTTAAGATTGTTCAAGAGGCGCGCGAGTCTGGTAAAAATCTAGACGGCGTAATTCGCAAAATCGAAGATGGATTTGTGGTGTTAGTAAGTATAGACGAACGGGTAAATAGTTGTATCAAAAAGCTCACCAATATGCAAAAAGATTATCCACGCGGTAGCAAGTTTATTTTTGAAAACGTCAATAATCGCGTAGCACTTAATGAGTTTGAAAATGCTCTATCCGTATATCTCAATTCGCCGAAAAATGGCGAGCGAGTGCCGATTTTGACAGATTTTTATTTGCCAGCACGCAATATTGGCGGATTTTTGAAGGATCTAAAAGTTTTAGAAGAAAAGTTGAAGCTGGATTTGGCCCTATATGGTTCGTATGCCACATCTATTTATAGCTTAAGGCCCAAGTTTAATTTGGAAGAAAAGGATTTTAATAAAAAAGCGGCTACTTTTCTAAGGGCCGGCGCATACATTATAGATAGGCAAGACGGCAAATTAGCCGGTGGTACGCCAGAAGGGCGGCTAAAGGCGGTGGTGACGAATACCGAAATGAAAGATGCCGAGCAAGATTTATACACCAAAATAAAAGAAATTTTCGACCAAAACGGAATTTTGAACCCAGATATAAAGCTAGGCGCCAGCTCTAAATTTACTTTGACACATTTTCGGAATACGAGTCTGCCGAAAATTATGTTATAATACATATAATATATAGGAGTTATTATGAAAACTACAGTCAAGAAACTGTCTGATTCGCGCGTGGAGATAAAGGTCACGCTAGATGCCAAAGATTTGAAGCCAGCCAAAGAAAAGGCGCTGGAAAAATTAGCTAAGGAAATTCACGTAGAGGGCTTCCGCAAGGGCAAAGTGCCAGCAGAGGTGGCCAAAAAATTTATTCCAGAAAACGATTTAAACGCCGAAACAGTAGACGCCGCAGTGCGCACCACGGTGATTAAAGCTTTCTCAGACAACGAGAAATCTCCACTAGTTTTGCCCAGTGTAAACGTCACTAAATATGTACCGGATGAGGTAGTAGAATATACTGCTACGGCAGATATTATTCCAGAGATTAAGCTGGGCGATTATAAAAAGCTTGGCGTAAAGAAGGAAGAAGTAAAAGTTTCCGAAAAGGAAATAAAAGAAATTCTAGATAATATTGCAACTTCATTTGCCGAGAAAAAGACCGTAAAGCGCGCCGCCAAAGAGGGTGACGAGGTAATTATTGATTTTGTGGGCAAAAAAGACGGCGAGGCCTTTAAGGGTGGTTCGGCGAAGGATTATCATTTGACGCTGGGGTCTAAAACCTTTATTCCAGGTTTTGAAGACGGTATTATCGGCCACGAGCCAGGTGATAAGTTTGACCTCAAGCTCACCTTCCCGAAAGATTACGGTGTAAAAGATTTGGCTGGCGCCAAAACCGTATTTGAGGTACTAGTAAAGCAAGTTAATGAAGTCACTAAGCCAGAAATTGATGACAAGTTAGCCGAAAAATGCGGGCCGTTTAAGAATTTGAAAGAGTTAAAAGCCGACATAGAGAAAAATTTGAAGGCGCAAAACGAGCATAAACTAGAAGAGAAATTTAAAGATGACTTAGTGAATGCTTTGGTGAAAAAATCTACTATCCCGGCACCGGAAATTTTGATAGACGACCAAGTACGGATGATTAAGGAAGACATGAGCCGTAACGCCGCTTCGCAGGGTATGAGCTTTGAAGATTTCCTAGAGCGTAATAATGAAACGCAAGAAAATTGGGAAAAGGAAGCGCGCAAGATTGCCGAAGCTAGGGTAAGGGCATCTTTGGCTCTTCAGACTTTGGCGGTAGAGAATAAAATCACCGTATCAGATGATCTAGTTTCTGCAAAAATTGCCGAGCTGAAAGACGTATATAAAAAATCACCTGAGGCTCTAAAGAGTTTGAAAGATCCAAATGTAAAAATGGATATCAAAAACCGGATGATTATTGAAAAAACTCTAGAGTTCTTGGTGAAAGAGAATAGCTAGAAACTTCTGGCGGGTCCTATCCAAACCTATTTTCTCAGTATCGGGACTTGAAATTTTAAGCACGTCATACGCTGGCAAGCCGGGAAAAGTCGCCCTAACGGGCGATTTTCTCGGTTGCGTCAGGAATATACGTGTGAAAATTTCAAATCATTTTATGATACTGAGCAAAATAGGTTTTGACCACCCGCCGGAAATCTCATTATGCTCTGAAAAAACTGTTTTAATTTGTCTATCGCGAATCACATTATCATGCTATAATGAAAGTGCTATATTCAATTATTTAATAAAAGCCAGCAGATTTTTATATTTGTGGTTGTTCGTGGGGAATAGTGGCACCGTAAGGACCAACTTTCCGCGAGCAGCCGCTGGCAGAATAATTGGATATAGCACCCTTGCGGTGCCATTTTTGTAATACTACCCCGTTTACACAAAATGGCATCACAAGCTAAATGCGCTTTTGCATAATTCATTATGTTTCGGGAGCTACGTGATGTGATAATAAATTTTATCACATCACTCCGCCCCTTCGGCGGCAAAAATTCATCTAAAGATAAATTTTTGCCTTTATGTCCCTCAACATTAATGAATTATGTACTAGCAAATCGATCAAACTAAACAGGGTAATACATATATGAGCCATAAAAGTAAAACAAATAACTACACAGACCTCTTCTATCATTTCTTCTGCAACATTCTTCTAGTCTCTCTTCCACTCCTCGTTATCGTTTCGCTCGCTTTATCTCTGCCTCATAGCTCTGCTACTATTAGTTCTTCTTCTGACCTTAGCTCCTCTGCAGATCATTTAGACTTCTCTGTACTAGTATCATGTACTTTGGTCAGCAATGTAGAAGAGACTCATAGTGCTACATTGCTTAATGGTACTTATAAAGACAATATTGGTAAGACTATTATGACTACTTATTGTAATGATAGTAATGGTTATACTGTATATATAGCATCTCCGGCTTTTAATACTAATAATCAGAGTATATTAGTCAGTTCTATTAATAGTGATTACGATATAGTAACTGGTACTGCTACTTCAGGAGCTGATTCTGCTTGGGCGATGAAGTTAAGTAAGAGTAATATTAATACCAATATAGATAATAATGGTAATACTATTACTACTAATAATATAGTAACTAATGTGGGGAATGACTCTCCTACTATAGATCCAGCCTATGAAGATAAATACGTAGCAGTACCAGCTAGTTGGACACCAGTAGTATCTAAAGCTAGTGGTACAGTAAGTTCTCAAACTGGAGCATCATTTACTACTACTTATGCAGCCTATACTTCTGCTACTCAGCCTGCTGGTACTTATACTGGTCTAGTGAGATACTTACTGTTACATAATAACCAAGCTATTCCTACTCCTGCCTACTTTATGCAAGATGTAGCTGTCTGGAAGGATAGTTTAAGCCTAAATCAATCTATTCAAGCCATAGACGAAAGGGACGGGAAGAAATACTGGGTGACTAAGTTAGCGGATGGGAATATCTGGATGACCCAAAACCTAGACCTCTGTATTGGGTGTGAGGGGGTGGCAGCCTTAACATCAGAGAATACAGACATTAACCCTGAAGCTTCTGGCAAAGGTATCTACAATGCTGCTGGTGGGTATAGTGAGAGTGGCGGAGCATGGACGTGGACGCCGGATAATGCTTCTATTACTTCTAGTACCAAGGTAGACTATAGCACTAATACAGCTACTGGTTGGGATAGCCAAAGCACAGCGCCAAGGTCTGCTGAAGGTGGGGATACTTATCTCTATACTTCAGGTAACAACAATGATGATACGAGATATGACTCTCTGGATCTTTGCAAAGCAGACCATTCCGAAGCGGATTGTTTGCATTACCATGTAGGTAATTACTACAACTGGACTGCCACTATAGCTTCTAATAATTCTATTAGTATCAGCGCAGATAAAGTCAGAGCAGAAAACTCCATATGTCCTAGAGGCTGGAGATTGCCTAGTACTGATACTACTGATAACGCATATAATGAATTTGGCAGATTATTCTATAACGAAGCCTATAACATTACCAATAATGTAGCTGGTTCTGGCAATGTAGGTTATAAGACTGGTGGATTTAATGCTTTAAGAACCTCCCCTTTGTGGTTTGTGCGGTCTGGCAACTTGGATAATGGCACGCTGTACTATCCAGCGGTGTACGGCTACTACTGGTCTAATACGGTTGCCAGTGGTTCCAACGCTTACAGCCTGGCCTTCAATAGTAGCGTTATCTACCCAGCCTTCAGCTACTACAGGCGCGTCGGGTGGTCAGTACGCTGTATCGCGCGGCAAGAAAATTAACCCTAGGCGGAACGGAGCCAACCGTAAACGTGTGGTATAGGGTTGAAGTTTTCCACCCCTTATGTTAGGGTGGCAATATGAAAATTATAAAATTAAATAAAGTAAAGAAAGAAAAAATTGGTCGCGTTAATTTAAATGGTATAGAGTTAGAGCCACAAGAACGTAGAACCATTAGACTATTAAAGAAATATGGTTTTGATATTGAAATTATTAGGCCAACAAACACGCCAAAAACCAAAAATCCAGACTTATTGATGCTGGGTACGATTTGGGAAATGAAAGCACCAACTAGTTTCAATGAAAATACTTTGAAGATTAGGATGAAGAAGGCTTCGAAACAAGCTAGCCACGTAATTTTTGATTTGAGAAATATAAAGAAAGAATACACAAAGGCAGAAAAGTGTATTATCGACCTATTTACTGGCAATAGCAGAATGCGTAGAATGATTTTGATAAAAAAGAGCGGTGAAGCTGTTGATATCTTTAAGTAAGCATAGTATAGTGAAAAATATATCCGGGAATACCCGTCCTCCTCCAACTAAAGTTGGAGCACATTTTTTATTTTGAATATAATTTTAAAAAAGAGAGCTTGGCCCCGCTCAACTAAGAACAAGGTCGCTCTCTGATACTTTTATTATAGCAAAAACACTAGAAAAATCAAGAGGTCTATGATATAATAGGTGAAAGAGTTTCAGCTGGTTTGTGATTGCTGTGAACAAACTGGCAGATAGTGAACACTAGATATGGTGTTTTGGGCTTGATTTTAGCCTATAAAACGCTATATATAGCGTAGTAAAGTTCACTATATATTATATGTTAATCTAAACAGGAAAGATTTAATGCCAACTATTAATCAGTTGATTCGTAAGCCTCGCAAGAAAGCTGCGAAAAAATCTAAATCCCCAGCGCTAGGTTCCATTGTGAACACTTTGAAAACCAAGCGCTACGAGAAGGCTGCGCCTTTGAAACGTGGGGTATGTATCAAAGTAACTACCAAGACACCAAAGAAACCAAACTCCGCTATGCGTAAAGTTGCGCGTGTGCGCCTTACCAATGGCCAAGAAGTTTGGGCTTATATTGGTGGCGAAGGTCACAACTTACAGGAGCACGCTGTAGTATTAGTACGTGGTGGTCGTGTGCCAGATTTGCCTGGTGTGCGTTATCACATTGTACGTGGTACTTTGGATCTTCAGGGTGTGCAAGGTCGTAAACAGGGCCGCAGTAAATACGGCGCCAAGAAGGAGGGTAAGTAATTATGCCACGCAAAACTACTAAATCTTTGGTCCGCAAAGTTAACCCAGACCGTAAGTATCAGTCTATGCTAGTACAAAGACTCATCAACAAGTCTATGCTAGACGGCAAAAAGCAAGTTGCTGAACGCGCAGTTTACTCTGCGATTGAAGGCGCTGCTAAAAAATTAAAGTCCGAAAACCCAGTAGAAGTTTTGGAAAAGGCCATTGCCAACGTATCGCCAGATTTTGAAGTAAAATCTCGCCGCGTAGGTGGTGCCAACTACCAAATTCCATTCCCAATTCAGGGACACAGGCAACTTCACTTTGCGTTTTCTTGGCTAGTGCAATCTGCGCGCGCTCGCAAAGGCATGCCATATGCCAAGCGCCTAGAAGCCGAAATTGTAGATGCCTACAATGAAACCGGTGCAGCCTTTAAGAAGAAGGAAGATTGTCACAGAATGGCGGAAGCTAACCGCGCATTCGCACATTTTGCGCGCTAACGCTCTAAACTCTTTTCCGGAGGAAAAGAGTTTAGCAGAAAAAGTCAGTAAGAAAACTGAGTTGGAAGTCAATTCCAACTCAGTTTTTGTTTATTACCAAATAATCCCGCTGAGATTATTTGAGTTAAAATTGATAAAATAAGTACTTTCCCGAAGCATAATGAGATTTAGACCAGATTTATTTGACGTAATTTATACAACTTAGCAATGAAAAAATGTCCCTAGTGAGCGAAAGCGAACGACTAAAGACATTTTTTCTTGACCTATGTTGTGCAAATTACAAGGCAAACAAGTCTGAGCTTCGGGAAAGTACTTATTTTATCATACACATAAAAATGTGTGGTATAATAGCCATAAGTAGAATTAGGAGGTAGAAATGGTAAAGGTGGCGATAAACGGCTTTGGTAGAATTGGCCGCAACGCTTTAAAAATATTATTAGAACGGCGCGATGCGCAAGTAGTGGCGATCAACGACATCACCGACGCTAAAACTTTGGCGCACCTTTTGAAATATGATTCTTCCTATGGTACTTACGACAAAAAAGTTTCGGCGGGCGAAAATTCCATTATTATTAATTCGCGCGAAATACCGGTATTTGCCGAAAAAGACCCAGCTAAATTACCGTGGGCAGATTTGGGCGTAGATGTAGTAATTGAAAGCACTGGTTTTTTCACTAAGCCAGAAGATGCTCGCGCGCATATTAAAGCTGGCGCTAAGAAAGTAGTAATTTCTGCCCCAGCCAAGGGCGAAGGCGCAAAGACCGTAGTACTTGGCGTAAACGAAGAAGTAGTAGAAGTTGGCGACGAGATTATTTCTAACGCTTCTTGTACTACTAACTGCATCGCGCCAGTAATGAAAGTATTAGAGGACGAGTTTGGCATAGATAAAGCCATGATGACTACAGTACACTCTTACACTGGGTCGCAGAGGCTGCTCGACGCACCAGCAAAGGATCTGCGCGAAGCACGCTCGGCAGCAGAGAATATCGTGCCTACTACCACCGGCGCATCAAAAGCTGCGGCACTAACCATCCCAACTTTGGCAGGTAAATTCAACGGGTTATCCGTACGCGTGCCCACACCGGTAGTCTCACTTTCTGACATTACTGCCATATTAAAACGCAACACCACCATAGAAGAATTAAATGAGTTATTTAAAAAAACTGCTAAAGAACCGTATTATGAAGGTATCCTGGGCGTAACGGAAGACGAGCTGGTATCGTCTGACTTCATCGGTGATCCACATTCCTGTATTGTAGACCTGGCCCTCACCGACGTAGTGGGTGGCAATATGGTGAAAATTGTGGCCTGGTACGACAACGAGTGGGGCTATTCTAACCGCTTGGTAGAACTCGCGGTAGATTTTGGGAAGGAAAAATAATGGAAATTTTTGTTGGTGCAGACTACCGCGGATTTGAAAAACGCCAGAAAGTGCTAAACTTTTTGGCAAAAAGTGAGTACACCGTGCACGACCTTGGCGCGTATGATAGCGCTGAAAATGACTACAACGATCCAGCAGTAGCAGTAGCCAAAATGGTGCGTAAAAATCGTGATGCCCGGGGAATACTACTTTGTGGCTCGGCCCACGGAGTAACTATGCAGGCGAATAGATTTAAAGGTATCCGTGCGGCAAATTGCGACACACCAGAATCCGCCAAGCTTGCGCGCGAACACGACGACGCTAATGTACTATGTATGTCTGCTAATTTACTAGATGATGAAACAATGCGCGAAATTATTAAAACATTTTTAGAAACCAAATTTATAGACTACGAACGCCGCGTGAGGCGCATTAATCGTTTAGATGAAAGGGAAGATTATGATTAGAACCGTGTCGATAGTGCCGGCAATTTTGTCCGATAATAAGCAAGAATATCGTGAGCAAATAGAGCGAACCAATACATTTACGCGGCGGGCGCAAATAGATGTAACCGACGGGACTTTTGCCCCCACCGAAACTCTCGACATCACTAATATTTGGTGGCCAAAGAACTGGGAGGCAGATTTACATTTAATGACGGCGCGGCCGTCTGAGAGTCTTGATACGATTCTAAAACTTAGTCCGTCGCTTTGCATTTTACATGCTGAAGCGAACGAGGATTTGTTACCGATTTTTGCAGCGTTAAAAGAAGCCGGTATCAAAACTGGCGTAGCGCTTTTACCCTCCACCTTTCCGGGCAATGTGAAGCAATATATCGAGGCGGTAGACCACGTACTGATATTTGCCGGGCATCTAGGTGTACAAGGTGGCCAGGCCGACATGATGCAAATGGAAAAGATTGCTTTAGTGCGCAATATGAAGCCGGAGCTAGAAATCGGCTGGGACGGTGGCGCAAACATCTCGAACATTCGGGCTTTGGCGCACGCAGATTTGGATGTGATTAATGTAGGTGCGGCCCTAGCGCTAGCGCCTAGCCCAGCAGAAGTCTTCCAAGAACTAGTGGCCGAGATCGACAAAAACGGAGTAGTGCTATAATGGCACGGATTGTCTCGCTAGGGTCTGCCTTACAGGACATCTACCTAGTAGACCACGACGACTTAGCACCAACCAATATTGGTGGTGAGGCAATTTTTGGCAAAGTGCTAGTGGGGTCAAAAGTAGATATAGATAAAATTTCTTACGAAGTGGGGGGTGGCGGTATTAATTCGGCGATTACTTTTGCGCGCCATGGCCACGAAGCAATATTTCTCGGCAATATTGGGCGTGACCCAGCCGGTGCGGCAGTGATAAAAACTTTAGACCGCGAAGGAGTAGACACTAGCTACATTAACTTTTTAGAGCGTAAGACTACCGGTACTTCGGTGATTTTGCTAGATAGCAAAAGTGGTGAAAGAACTATTTTAACTTGCCGCGGTGCAAGCGAGCAATTTGGCAATTTTTCGGAAGACGATTTAGATTTGGCCCAGCCAGACTGGCTATATGTTACCACCTTGCGTGGCGACATGAATACTTTGGCGAGATTTTTTAAAAAAGCGCACGAAATCGGCACCAAGGTAATGTTTAACCCAGGTGTGAGGGAACTAGGAAACATCAAAGAGCTAATTGCACTGCTAAAATATGTGAATGTGTTAAACGTCAATAAATCTGAAGCGGCCAAAATCGTACCAGGCGTAGTGCTAACCGAATTATTGTACCGACTAAATAATTACGTAGAAACAGTGATTATCACGGACGGCCCAATGGGTGGCATTGCCGGCAACGGCACAGAGGTTTATAGATTTGGGATATATGAAGATAAAAAAGTAAAAGACGCTACCGGCGCAGGCGATGCGTTTGGCTCGGGTTTTTTGGCGCATCTTGCGACTGGCAAATCTTTTCGGAATTCTTTGATTTTCGCCTCGGCTAATTCTACCGCTGTGGTCACAAAATTAGGTGCCAATAAAGGAATTTTGACTGGCGCCGAGCCACTACATCCGATGCCAATGCAAAAATTATAAGGAAAAATATGTTAAAAACAGAAGAATTACTGAGAAAATTATCTATTGCCGACCTAGAGCGGGCTAATGCCTATGCTAAAGATTTGGGCAGAGGCTTGCAAATAGTAAGGTCTTTCCCGCAGGGGGTAACGGTGTTCGGATCAGCTAGATTACCTCAAGATAGTAAATATTGCAAAATGGCCCACGAGTTAGGCGGGCTACTAGCCAAGAATGGTCACGCAGTGATTACCGGTGGGGGGCCAGGCATCATGGAGGCAGCCAACCACGGCGCATATGAAATAGGCGGAAGATCCATTGGGCTAAATATTACTCTAGCACACGAGCAGCACCCTAATCCGTATTTAACAGATTGCGTAACTTTTGAGTATTTCTTTGCGCGCAAGGTGTCACTCGCGATGGCATCGAAAGTATTCGTGTTTTTCCCGGGCGGTTTTGGCACCATGGACGAGCTATCCGAAATTTTATGCTTAATGCAAGAAAGTAAAATGCCTAAGATGCCTGTATTTTTAATAGGCAAAGATTACTGGAGAGCTTTTGATAGAGTAATTGGCAAAATGATGCTACTTAGGCTTATCAATGTAAAAGATGCAGGGATTTTTACGATTACTGACAATGTAGAAAAAGTTGTGAAAGCCGCTAACAAAATTGGCCACCCGAAAATTTCCGAGAATTTTTATGATGGGTTTAGAGAAGCGAGCGCCATCTCGAAAGAATAAATTATCTTTTATCAGCTCGGACTTGTTTGGCTTGTAATTTATACAACATAGGGCAAGAAAAAATGTCTTTAGTCGTTCGCTTTTGCTCGCTAGGGACGTTTTTTATTGCTAAGTTGTATAAATTACGCCAAACAAATCTGGTCTAAATCTCATTATACTGATAAAAGATAATTTATTCTTATTAAAACGGGTTTTTTAGACCCAGCCTAGGATTACTCTCGGTAATGCGGATTAGCTCATTATACTTTGCAATGCGTTCACTACGGGAAAGGGAACCGGTTTTGATTTGACCAGTGCCGAGGCCTACCGCCAGGTGGGCAATAGATACGTCTTCGGTTTCGCCCGAGCGATGCGACATGATAGTATTGTAGCCAGATTTTTTGGCTAGTAATACGGCATCGATAGTTTCGCTCAAAGTGCCAATTTGGTTTGGCTTGATTAAAATTGCGTTGGCACATTTTTCAGTAATGCCTCGTTCTAATAATTTGACATTGGTCACGAACAAATCGTCACCCACTAATTGTACGCGATTGCCTAGGCGCTCGGTCATAATTTGCCAATTTTCCCAATCACTTTCCGCTAAGCCGTCTTCGATAGATACTACCGGGTAATTATCTATAATCCAAGTGTACCAATTGATTAAATCGTCTGCCGACTTCCAGTCGCCATTGGTTTTTAGCACGTAGTGGTCTTGGTCGTAAAATTCGCTAGTGGCAATGTCCATAGCAATGGCGATATCTTTACCAAACTTATATCTAGTTTTATCTACCGCATACTTAATGCATTCTAGTGGCTCATTATCGCCGTCTTTTACTCTCGGCGCGTAGCCACCTTCGTCGCCTACGGTAGTGGGGTAATTGCGTTCTTCTAATACTTTCTTTAGCGCATGAAAAACTTCGGCACCCATTTGTAAGGCCTCGACGATATTGCCGGCGCCTAGTGGCATAATCATATATTCCTGAAAATCTGTAGCCCATGAGGCATGCGCGCCACCGTTCATTACATTCATCATTGGCATTGGGATAGACATTTCACCAACAGTGCCGGCCAGCTCGGCCACGTATTTATAGAATGGTATTTTGCGGGCACGGGCATTAGCCTTAGCATTGGCCAGAGAAACAGCTAAAATCGCGTTGGCGCCAAGGTTACTTTTATTTTCTGTGCCGTCTAGATCGCACATCATTTCATCTACCGTGCGCGGATCTGCAGTGTTACCAACTAATACATCTTTAATTTTAGAATTCACATTCCATACGGCCTTTAATACACTTTTGCCATCATAGCGAGATTTGTCTCCATCGCGTAGTTCTAGCGCCTCCAAAGTGCCAGTACTAGCACCAGACGGCACAATAGCTCGGCCAAAAGCGCCGTTTTCTAAATAAACTTCGGCTTCTACGGTGGGGTTGCCACGTGAATCTAAAACTTGCCTTGCTTTAATGTCAGAAACTATATAATTATCCATAAGCATTATTATAACATAGTATGTTCACAGTTTTATGACGTAAAAACATTTGATTTTTTATATAAAAAGTGGTATGCTTGTTAGATGTCTTTCAAAAAAAAGACATGTACTTTAGAAAGGAGGGTATGCGATATGATGTCAACATGGGGCAGCAAAACTAACGCTAGAGTTTTGGGGTTTTGTGAATTTGGAGTCATGGAAGATAGTGGACAAGTTGTAACTTTTTTGGATTTACACTTTACTAATCCAGTTTTTGGAGATAAGATAAATCCTATTGTGCTGCAAACCATAGGATGTCTGGGTGCTGAGTATTTATTTGAAAAGCAACTTAAGCGCAAGAAGCAGTCTACTGGTTTTGAGATCACTGATAAAAACAGGACTTGTCGCCTAATGATCGATGGTAAGCATAAATTGACAAAATCGATAACAACAGACCTACTCAATAACGTCTGTCAATATATCATTGATTATCCAGAAGATCGGCTAGACAACTCTAGCGACACCAGGATAATACAATATGACATTGCCAGCGCCAAAATATTAATGGCATACTATTTCGTGAGCTTAGTTGAAGCAGTAGGTTTGTCTTAACTTAAGCTCGACCGAGCCAGCCTTAGCGCTGGCTTTTTCTATTATTTAAATAAATTTTGTTATAGGCTAATAATATGATAAAATAAACATAAGAGTTATTAACTTTGAAGGAGTTTTTAATGAACGAAAACCTAGGGGAAACGCCGAACCCGCTAAACCCAAACCCTATGGCAGGGCCGACGCCAACGCCCGCACCACAGCCAAAGCCGGTGTCAAATACCGTAGCCAATCCGGCTATAAACCAACCGGTTGCGGAAGAAGCAGTTAATGCGGTAACAGTAGAGTCTTTGGCACCAACTAATAGGCCGATGGAAAAAGCCGCTTCGGTTGTAGAGCAACCGAAAAAGAAAAAGACCGGCCTAATCGCCGGGATCATTGCGGCAGTAGCGTTACTGTTGATTGGTGGAATCGTAGCTGCGGTCGTAGTTATAATGATGAATCAAACCGACCCAGTGACTGCGGCAATGCGCAAAATTATGAGTGGTGAAGCCCCAGCAAATGTAGCAATAGACGGCGATATCAATATTGCCGTAAACGATGAATTTTCACCAATTTCTAATGTAAAGATTGATCTAGATTCTAGCATGATAACTAGTTCGATGATTAATGATTCGAAAGCAGAAATTACGGCAACTATTCGCAATGTTGGTAACCTGACAGTAGAATTCGACGAAGTATATGCGGGCGACGGGGATTTGTATTTTAAGATCGACGGCGCTAGTAGTGCATTGCAAGATTCTGGCGTCTTGTATCTTTTGAACTTGGCTAACCAGATGCCTAGCGAGGTAGATTGCGGCGAAGACGGATACTGCCAGACCGAAGAATTACAGGCGATTACTTGCGCCGAAGGCGAAACCCAGTGCGAAGAGCTAGAAATTAGCGATACCGATATGAATATTCTAGGGGACGGTGCCCAGAACATGCTAGATGAAGATACCTTAGCATATTTTGCATCGCTACTAGATATGGTAGAGGTAATAGACGGTGAATGGTTACGGGTTTCTGTAGATGAGCTTAATACACTACCTGGTGGCGAGACCAATGATAGCGATATCAGCTGCGTTACTGGACTAGTGAGCTCGATTAATACCAATAGTAATAGCGCAGCTGAATTATACAGTAAATATCCATTTATTTCCTCCACAAATAAAGATGTAGCTATTACTAGCAAAAATTACCCAGTATATAGAGTAAGTATCGATAGTGAAATTTTTGCTAACTATGTAAACTCTATCCAAAATTCGAGCCTGGCGAGCGGATTATATTCTTGCCTAGGTTGGGAAAACAATGTGCAAGTTAGCGAGGACGATGCAGCCAAAATAGTAGCAGAGATGCCTACCGTATATGCCGAGGTGGATAACGATAATAATTTTTCGCGACTATACTTAAACTATGATTTAAATGATGAGGAAGTAAACATTACCATAGATTTAGGGTTTTCTTATCCTAGTGCCGTAAATGTGTCGGAAATTACAGAATACCAAGATTTCTCGGAAATATTGCAAGAGATTTTCTCGAGTATGTATGAATTACCGACGGCTACAGATGAGGTAGTGGTTGAGACGGTTGACAATTAGCCATAAGTGTGATATAATTAAAGTATGAACGAGGCTTTAAAACAAAAACTAAATAAACTCCCGGTGGACCCGGGGGTTTATTTTCACAAAAATGCCGCTGGGGAGATAATCTATGTGGGCAAGGCAGCCGTGCTCAAAAATCGCGTGCGGCAATATTTCCAGAAATCCAAAAAAGACGTAAAAACTGCAGCGCTTGTAGCGGAGATTAATGATACAGACTGGATTACGGTAGACACCGAAATGGATGCATTATTTCTAGAATCCGAAATGATAAAACGCTATATGCCAAAATGGAATATATTACTGCGCGACGACAAAACTGTAAGCTACGTACGGATTAGTATGAACGAAGAGGTGCCATATATATCTTTTACGCGAAACCCAGTAGATGATAAGGCTACTTATATTGGGCCGTTTTATGGGAAGTCTGCTGTAGAAAAAGCAGTACGGATATTGCGCCGAGTGTTCCCGTATTACGTAAAGCCTTATACAGGCAAGAAAACTTTGGATACAGACCTAGGATTGACGCCAGGCATAGAAATTGGCAAAACCACGCCCAAAGATTACAAGCGAAACCTACGAAAATTAATGCGCTACTTAGAAGGCGACCGAGAAAAACTCTTGAAAGAGCTAGAAAAAACTATGTGCGAAGAGGCTGCGGCGGGGAATTATGAATTGGCCGCCGAGGCGCGCGATCAGCTAATGGGATTAAAAGAATTAAAGAAAAAAATTGTGTTTTCTGATAAGGAATTTTTGGATATTTCGTCTGATCAAGCTTTAAAACAACTCCAGGAATTATTGGGATTACCAGAACCGCCACGACGAATAGAAGGTTATGATATTTCGCACCAATCTGGTACGGATACCGTAGGCAGTATGGTGGTATTTATCAATGGCGCCTCGGCGCGCAGTGAATATAGGAAGTTTAAAATCCGCACCAGTACCAATGACGACCTTAAAAGCATGAAGGAGGTTATCACGCGGCGGCTCAAACATAAAGAATGGGATTTTCCAGATCTTATAATTTTGGATGGTGGTGCCACACAAGTAAACGCAATTTTACCACTAGTGGAGCCATACAATATACCAGTGATTGGGCGTGATAAGTCTGGTGACCATTCTAAAAGCGCGGGAGTAAAAATATTAGTACCCGGTAAAGACTTGGTGCACCTGCCGTCCAGTTCCCATATTGCACGCTTAATTGCAAGAGTAGATGAAGAAAGCCACCGCTTTGCGATTACCTACCACAGTTTACTTAAACGAAAAGGTATGCTAAAATAGCCGTAGGAGTTATTTTATGCAAATAGGAAGTTTTCTAGAAGTTGTTACCTTCGCTTCGGCAATTCTAACAATTCTTTTGATTTTATTACAACAACGCGGCGCATCACTTGGTGCAGGGTTTGGCAGTTCTGGCGAACTATACACTACACGTCGTGGATTAGAAAAATCTTTGTTTATTGCGACAATCGTATTTGCGGTGATATTTGTATTATCTATTTTGGGACTATTATTAATTCCGGCATAATATGGCAGATTCTATCAAAAAGCGTGGGCAAAAATTTATACGGAAGTTTTCGCGTGTGTCTTTGAAGGCCAGCAATGAAGGCAAGGAACACATCAAAGAGAATTTGATTGGGCGGATTTCGCATATTGAAAATATCCGGCTACTAGTGCTAGAGTGGAGTTTACTAGTGGCGGCTTTAATCATGTTAGCAGTAACGCAATCTATCTGGTTCGGAGATACTTATTCTGAAGACGTTTTTAGTAGTGGTGGTACTTACACCGAGGCCACTATTGGTGACGTAAGCTCACTAAATCCACTTTTTGCTACCACTAATAGCGAAAAAACGCTGAGCCGCTTAATGTTTGCTACACTCGCTACGATAGATTATTCTGGGCATCCGGGGATAGGCCTGGCGGCTTCCATTTTACCAAGCGAAGGTGGCAGAGTTTGGACAGTAAAATTACGAGATAACTTGAAATGGTCTGACGGTGTGCCACTTACCAACGAAGATGTATTGTTTACGGTAGATTTAATTAAAAGCCCTTCGGTGAATTCTATATATGATTCAAATTTAGCAAATGTTAAAGTGGCGGAAAACGAAAACGGGGAGATAGTATTTACTTTGCCTTCCGTATACGCAGATTTTATTTCGGCACTCAATATCCCAATTGTGCCAAAACACGAATTAGAGGACGCCGATCCAAAAACCTTAATAGAGGATACTTTTTCTAATACGCCGGTGACTTCTGGGGCATTCAGCTTTAATGCTTTACAGTCTGCGGCAGGCGGGAACGAGAAAGTCTATTATCTTTCAGCTAATCCAAATTATTATAAAGGGCGCGCTCTGTTAGATAGTTTTGCTGTGCACACCTATAAAGATAAGGATTCAGTAGTAAGCGCTCTAAATTCTGGAGCAGTGACGGCCACGGCGGAATTATCTGGCCCCGACGCCGATAAGGTAGTAGCAGGGCAATTCATTAAGAAAAATTCTAGTTTAAATTCTGGAGCATATATTTTCTTCAACACTGCTAGTGAGATAGTGAAGAATAAAAATTTGCGTACGGCGATTCGTCAGGGAATTAATTTGGAAGAAATCCGCGCAGCAGCCCCGGATACCACCGCACTCAATTATCCTTTGCTTGATTCACAAATTGATTTATCCGGATATCCAGAAATTCCGGGACAAGACCGTGAAGCGGCTAAAGTTACAATTGCTAATAACTTAGGGGGTGGTACTCTGGGGCTAGAGATAGTCACTATCAACGCTGGTTATTTGCCCGCCGTTGCAGACAAGTTGGCAGAACAGCTCCGCGATTTGGGGTTTGAGGTAAATGTGTCTAAATATGAAGAAAACCAAGAGTTTATCAGTAATATAATATCAAAAAGAGGCTATAGTATATTGGTTTATGATATAGAACTCGGGGCGGATCCGGATTTATTGCCATACTATCACTCTTCGCAAACTACGGCATCGGGGTTAAATTTATCTAATTATCGCAATGCATTGGTAGATGATTTACTGCTAGGCGCGCGGGATACCCTGGATGAAGCTTTGCGAGCCAAAAAATATGAAGCGTTTTTGCAATACTGGGTAAATGATGTACCAGCGATAGGGTTATATCAGCCTAATTTAACTTATATTTACAACCGAAACGTGCGGACATTTAGCGATAATGTTCGTCTGGTGACGGAGCTAGATCGGTTTACCGATATTACTGATTGGGCAGCAGTAAAAGAAACCAAGAATAAAACCCCGTAATTGGTTAACATTATAAAATAAGCTTGACTTTTATACTAATCTGTGATATAATTAGGGAACGAGGTCATACTTCAGGGCCTTGAATTTTTACAATTAGGAGTTGATTACTAATGAAAAGAACTGAAGGAAAAATCACCGAAGTAAGCAGGCAGGAGATAAACGAAGCCATCGCAGCCAACAATCACGAGCTTGTGGCAGAGATGTTGGAGGGGTTTGATTTTGTAAAAGATGACACCCCCCCCCCATTTCGGAGAACCGCAGCATTCTATTGCAGAAAGCGTGTTGACTTCGGCAATAATCGCTGCCGAAAGAGGCGTTCTTGTCGACGACACTGCGGTCACCATCATCAGTTATCTGACGACCTCAGTCGACTTTTTTCTTTTTCTGCACGATTTCAGCCTCTGTCGTCCGGACACACAGAATATTTATGCCGATTCCGACGAGTCTGTCGATGACCTGTTTGTGAGCATTGAAGCTTGTGCCCCGAGCGTAATTTTCGCTGAGAAAATTAAGAACCTTTCTTTCGACGATTTTATGTCTTTTCTCAACACACTCAGCCGAGCGGATGGACTGAAGTTACATAAGACATATGGTTTACCCCTCTTGGCCCGAGTTTACAGGGAAGACATGCTGTCCAAACCGACGTTTTTTGCGCTCATGCTCAGGTGTCTGCAGACGCCGTCAACCTTGCCCGACCTTATCGACGTAATCCCTGATGGTGGGCCTTTCGGATTTATGTCTTTACTCAGCTCATTCCTCAGCGAAGATGAAAACGAAGGCGAAGCTGACGATGATAACACACCCGAAAAAGACGATTCCAACGATGACGACAACAAGCACGACTGTCACAATCATTGCGGCGGCTGCTGCGGCGAATGCCACGGGGGATGTGGCGGCTGCGGATGCCGCAGCGAAAAAAGTGAAGGCTAGTAGATAATCACTCCTTCCCCATTTTGGCCCCTCTACGGAGGGGCTGTTTTTTATAAAAAATAATGCCCTACAGGCATTCTTTTTATCAGTGGTGCGCCTAATCCAAATATTTACGAACTACTCTGTAAGGTAATTGATTACGTAATTATGAACCCTGCATGGCGGCCTACTTATGTTTTGGTTGATAGGGTAATCGACTTCCAGTCAAGCGATTTCAACTATTAGTATTACGATAGCCAAAGATGCTACGAACTAATAACTGGTACATAACAAGTTTGAAGGGTTCTCCATCAGAGCTAGCCAAGATTATAATAAACCTGAGCCTTCAAATTGCCTTGACTTTTATCGGGGGGAGGATATAATTAAAGCATAAGCTAAAGGAGTAATAAAATGTCAAAAAAAGAGAAGCCATACGAAACGATGAGGTCGTTTAGCTGGATTTATATCATTATGGCTGCGCTTTATGGTATTGGAACGATTATTTGTTTTGCTATGCCAGAACTTACTAATGGTCTTGAGAAAAGTCTTGGCGGCAATGAGGAGATGGTTAAATTTGGTATTGCGGCCGGAGTAGTGATTGTGCTTAATTTGTGGTATTTCTGGCTGGCGAGGAGAGTGGCAGATAAGAAAAGTGATGGGACGCTTTATGGAGTTCTACTGATTTTAGGCATCGTTAGCGCGATTGCAACATTCTTTACAACGAAGACAAGCGTGACTGGATTATTGTCGCTTGATTTTATCGTTGACACGATGGGGCTTTATTATCTTGCACAGGTGAGAAAAGGGGAGAAATAAGTATCACCTTTATGGAATAATCCAAGAATTGGGACGCTACGGCAGACACTGTAACTGGTGGGTGCAGAATAGGTTTAATGGTGGGCATGGTTGTTTACACAATACTTGCTCTAGGAGTGTATCATCTTTGATGTTCACAGTATGATGAATTCCGGAAACAAGTCTCTGAAGCTTCCGATAAAAAATGAGGTCTCTTACAGATGGAAGGGACCTTTTGAGATGCTTTTTGAGAAACACTCAAGCGGAAAAATACAGTCTGGTGCGCGCGACTAGACGACGCTTGCTTGCGGCAAGCTATCTTTGGGGTGTCGTTTCGGAAAAGAAAATAAATTTTCTTTTCGCTCAACTCCTACCAAAGGCGAACTTCGTTCTCGTCTAGCCATGTATACCTATTATTTGAGAATGAGGGCCGTCAGATTGGTCTTTTCTTCTTGTGAAGCGCTATTATATATAGAGCGAACAAGAAAAAAAGCCAAGATGGTGGCCCTCAAATCAAATAATGGTGCGCGCGACTAGACTCGAACTAGCACAGCCGTAAATATAGCCACTACCACCTCAAGGTAGCGTGTCTACCAATTCCACCACGCGCGCATATTAAAGTATTCTTATATTATAACATAAATCTTAAGTTTTTGATTATTTTTACAAATTTGCCTTGCATGTTATAATAGAATAAATAAGGAGGTAAATGAAAGGAATTCTAACCAAGTTTACAACGGTTGCTTTAGTAGGGTTTGCGATTTTGTATGGCGTAGCTTTTTCGCTTACGAATTTAACTTATGCAGAGGAAGAGGCAGAAGAGGAAGCTGGGCAGGAAACTGTCGGCACTAGCATCAGTATTACTCCGGTGAGTAAAGTTTTACAGCTTAGTGCAAGCTCTACATATGATGACGTGCTGAGCGTAACAAATGATGGTAATGAGCAAATTAGATTTGAGGTATATGCAGCGCCGTATTCGTATGTGTACTCTGAGGAAAGCGATAGCTATGCGCTAGGGTTTAGTAAGGAAAATAATTATACCCAAATTGCACGATGGATTAAGATAAAAGATAAACACGATAATTATGTAGAAAAGCCGACTTTCACGGCCGAACCAGGAGAGACGGTGGATGTAGAATACAGAGTAACCACACCAGATAGTATACCTGGTGGTGGGCAGTATGCAGTGCTTTTCGCGCACACTTTATCTAATTCTTCGGATGCTAGTGGCATTAAAACCGAGGCCAGCCCAGGCATGGTAATATACGGTAGATCGGATGGCGAAGCAATTGTGGCGTCTGAGTTTTCTGATGTAAAAATTAGCCAAACTATCACTAAAGAAATCGACGCGGAAGAAAACGGGCAGACAATAAAGAAGGAGGCTACACTAAACCACATTAACGCATTCGCCAAAGTAAAAAATACCGGTAATATAGATTTTAACGCACGCGGCGTGCTGAAGGTAGAGGGGATTTTAGGCGGAGCGTATTATGAGACTCCCGAAAATCAAGCAAGAATATCAGTAATTCCAGACTCTGAGTTAATATTATCCGACGAGTGGGAAGACACGCCAAGCTTTGGCTTATATAAAGCGACCTGGACGGTGACGGCTGGTGATAATACGGAAACTACGGAAATGGTAATATGTTTAATTCCGCCTTTTGTGATAATTATAAGCATAATTTTGTTGACAATTATAATTGTATGGATTATAATTATGGTTAGGAAGCGCAAAGAGCGCCGCTCTAGGTTGGCAGTCTAGAAAAGCGACTTTGCAAAACCAAAATAAAAAATAAAATAAAAAAGAGTGTAGAGTATGAAAAAGACAGAAAAGCGAGTTCTTGGGCTACTAGGGTTGATTTTAGTAGCTATCACAACGATTTTTGCGGCGTTTTTGCCGGGACCAGAAGCATCAGCTACAGACAGCGGGACGTCTGTTACCGATACCATTCAGGTGAGAGTAGTAGGGAATAGCCCAGCCGTAGAGATTGTAGGTGTGACAGATGGCGAAAAAGTTGTCTTTCCTGATTTATCATTTACGTTTGATTATGCGGACGTAGAATACGCAAGCGTCTTTATAGATTATGTAGACGATCAAGGGAACAAGGTGACTTATACTCTACTAGAAGATTTTTTCGCCGATTATGCAATGGGAACTTATGATCCGCCGCTAGAAGTAGACTTGCTTGAGGATGGCTATGGGTATGGCGAGTATACTATACGAGTTGAAGGTGAAGGATTTAGCACGCCTACTTCTGATATGATCCACTTTTCGTTTTATCCAGTAACTGGCGAGATCGATGAAGACGAAAGTAGCGGGCTAACTTATTTAGACTTAAATTATAACACTAGTAATAAGAAAATTGATACGATTAAAATTAATGTTTATGATGAAAGCGGGAATCTGGTAAGCTCGATGTCGCCAATTACAGTGAAAGCTCCGGGAACTAGAGTGGAATTGCCGTTCGTAGAGAATAATCTACCAACTGGGAATTACAAGATAGAAATTACGGCATACGATAGCGCAGGAAAACTGTTATATGGAAAACCCTACACTCTATATTATTACTACGAAGCCATACCGGTGCCGGATACAGGTAAAGTATTTGGTGGATTGAATATATCAAAGACTGATTATCTAATTACTGGACTTTTAATCTTCTTCTCGGCTGCTGGATTAGGAATTTTATTTATCGTTAAAGGAAAGAGGCAAAGGGCAAGGGTAGGCAGAAGGCGCCAATAAGAATTACTGGTATGGGCGCTAATAACTGCGAGGGCGCCCATACAAAAAATAGCCCCTTGGGGCTATTTTTATTTTTCTTCTGCTTTGGCTTTCTTTTCGGCTTCTTTAGCGGCCTTTTTGGCTTTGTTTTCCAAAGCTTCTTTCATCTTGGCAGCCTTAGCAGCGCGGGCCTTAAAGCGGTCTACGCGACCTTCGGTATCGATAATCTTTTCTTCGCCAGTAAAGAACGGATGAGAGGCGGAAGAAATTTGTACCTTAACTAGTGGATATTCTTTACCATCTTCCCACTTGATGGTCTCTTCGCTTTTCGCAGTAGATTTAGTCAAAAACGAAAAGCCCGCGGCTTCGTCTGAAAAGACGACATCACGATAATCTTTAGGGTGTAATTCTGTTTTACTCATAATTGTTGATTATTATATCAGAGATTATAAAAAATGTAAAGAAGGAAAAAGCGGGCCGGTGGGCCCGCCTAAGTTGTTTACAGGATGGTGTTGATGTCGGTAACAATTTCGTCAATAAAGCCGTATTTCAGAGCATCTTCGAGCAGCATGTAGTTTTCACGACGTAAAGTTGCCTCGTATTCCGCGTTTCCCATCGTGCTATGCTTTATCTTCTTTGTAGCGTTTGTCGAAATCTACTGTATCTTGCACCGACCCAGCTGAGCCAGCAGTGAATAGTTTCCCTTCATGAAGTAGGAATTCGGTATAAGGCAAAGCAAAACGCTTGTACCCAGTAATACCAATCCAAAAGGCCATGGACGCCCAAATGCCGATGTAGATAGTGTGAATCGGGGTTTTTGAGAGCTCTATGGCGGACACTAAGGAAAAAGCCTTCTGAGATGTCACCGCCTGGCGAGTTGATAAAAAGCCAGATCGGTATCCGCTCGTCAGGCCTAAGATCTTTGTCCTGTTCATTAAAATCAAAGATTTGTTTAATGATATGACCGGTCCTGGAAAGATGCTGATTGCAGCTTTCTTCACAATCTAGAGCGTTGATCTCGCTCGAGAGATAGAGTTTGCGATTCTCCAGATCTTTGGGATTCAAATACTCCTCCACATCACAGCTAACTCGAATTAGCCTGTCTGAAATAATTTGTGACATTAAAGCCACCTCCTTGTAAGATTACTACCCCCTCAGAAATTTTTGGGAGGGTGGCACTGAGCCGATCGTAACAAATAGGCTTGATTTTTACAAGCATGTGTGGTATAATTGAAACATATATTAATTTAATGAAACAGATTACGGGAGGTTTCCTGGGGCAAGTTTGCCTCTAAAAAGCCCGTAATCAAAGGAAAGGAAATCATATTATGACAGTAGCTGTCGATATGAAGGCTCTCTTAGAAGCTGGGGCCCATTTTGGCCACAAAACGAGCCGCTGGCACCCAAAAATGGCGCCATATATTCACTCTAAACGCCAAAATGCGCATATTATCAACCTAGAAAAGACCGTAGATGGCCTTGAAGTAGCTTTGCCAAAAATCACCGAAATTGTAAAAAGTGGCAAAAAAGTGCTTTTTGTAGGCACCAAGAAGCAGATGAAGGAAGCCGTAAAAGAGGCAGCAGAGTCAGTAGAAATGCCATATGTCACAGTGCGTTGGGTTGGCGGTACGCTTACTAACGTAGCTACAGTAAATCGCCAAATCAAGAAATTGAAAGATTTGGAGCGCCGGATGGCGAGCGGTGAACTAGAAAATCGCTATTCTAAACTAGAAGTGCAAAGATTCCAAGAAGAGATCGATGCATTGAATGAGCGCTATGGCGGGATCAAAGATATGACTGAGCAGCCAGCAGCAATTATTGTAATTGATGCGATCGAAGATAAAAACGCTATCAAGGAAGCCAAGGTACTAGGTATTCCGGTATTTGCAATTACCGATACCAACGTAGATCCATCTGATATTGACTATGTAATCCCGGCAAACGACGACGCGATCAAGGCTACCAAGTTAATCCTTGACTATTTCGTAGAGGCGATCAAAGAAGGTAAAAAATAATTTGCGTAAAATAAATTTAAGGAGGCAAAAACTATGGCTGAAATTTCAGTTGAACAAATTAAGAAGTTAAAAGAGCTTTCTGGTGCAGGGCTGACCGATGCGAAAAAAGCATTAGTTGAGGCCGACGGCGATTTTGATAAAGCACTTGAAGCGATGCGCAAAAAAGGCCTCACTAAGGCTGAAAAACGGGGTGATCGTGAGACTCGCGAGGGCTTGATTGACGCGTATATTCACGATGGACGCTTAGGTGCTATCGTAGAAGTAAACTGCGAAACTTCTTTCGTAGCTAAGACTGACGAATTTAAGACTTTGGCACACCAAATTGCCATGCAAGTAGCTTCAATGGCGCCACTTTATGTATCTGAAGCAGATATTCCAGAAGAAGTACGTGCTGCAAAAATTAAAGAACTAGAAGCCAACTTCAAGGGGCCAGAAAATATGAAAGAAAAGATCCTTGAAGGCCAAGTAAAGAAGGCTTTCTCTGATAAAGTTTTGATGAACCAGCCATACATCTTGGATGATTCCAAAACGGTAGAACAGTTCATCAAGGAAGCGATTGCAAAAACTGGTGAAAATATCACCGTAAGGCAATTCAAGCGCATTGAGCTTGGCGTGACCGAGTAATAGACTTTTCTCCGGAGGTAGAAAAGTCTAGCAAAAGAGGCTGGTCAGAAAATCGAGTTGAAAGTGAATTCCAACTCGATTTTTGTTTATGACTGTTTAGTTCCGTTGGAATTAAACAGAGATTTTATATGTTATAATTGAAACATAAACAAGGAGTTATTATGTTTGACGTAGCAGAAGACCGCAAAAAAATGGAGGCGGTAATTGAGCGTTTTAAAAATGAGATGAAAAAAGTGCGTACTGGGCGGGCGCATCCGGATATGCTTTCTGGCATAAAGGTGGAAGTATATGGGCAGTTTATGCCGCTGAACCAAGTAGCGAATATTACTGCGGCTGATGCTACGCTTCTGGTAATCACGCCGTTTGACCCTACGAATATTCAAGTAATTGCGGCGGCGATTCGGGCAGACCAAAGCCTAGGGCTAAATCCAGCCGATGACGGCCGAGTAATTCGCGTGCCAATCCCAGCACTTACGGAAGAGCGGCGCAAGGAAATCGTAAAAAGCGCTTCGGCCAAAGTAGAGGAAGCTAAGGTAGCAATTCGCAATGTGCGCGAAGATGCGCGTAAAGCAGTAAAAGTTGCCGCCGAGATGAGCGAAGATGTAAAAAAGCGAGCCGAAAAAGAAATTGATGAGATTACCAAAGAGTTCAATGACAAAGTAGAAAACGAATTCAAGAGTAAATCTGAAGAAATAATGAAGTTGTAATTATGAGTTTAAAACATTTAGGAATTATCGCTGACGGCAACCGCCGCTGGGCAAAAGAGAATAATTTGCCCAAGATAGAAGGGCATAAAAAAGGATTAAAAACTATTGAAGAATTAGTGGGCGCCGCCGCCATGGCTGGTATACCATATATTACTTTTTATGTTTTTAGTACCGAAAATTGGGGGCGCGAAGAGTCTGAAGTAGACTATATTATGAAGTTAGCCGAAACCAGAATTTTGAAAATGGCGGAAAAAATGGCAGCGAATAATATAAAATTGGTGATTTTGGGCTCGCGCGGTAAAGTAAACCCGACTTTAACTTCACTAGCCGAAAAGGCCGAGAAAATTACAGCAGAGTGTACCGGTACTACAGTGTGTTTTTGTTTCAATTATGGTGGTGAGCAGGAAATTGCCGATGCAGCGAATATTGCCATAGAAACAGATGGCGAAATTACACCTGCAACTATTCGTAAGCACTTGTATCATCCAGAGGTACCCGATTTAGACATGGTAGTGCGCACTAGTGGGGAAGAGCGGCTTTCTGGCTTTATGCTATGGCGGGCGGCTTATGCCGAACTAATGTTTATGAAAAAGTATTTCCCCGAAATGACTGGTGAAGATATAAAAATAATTTTAAGTGAATACGACGGTCGTAATAGACGGTTTGGCAAATAGTGGTATAATAGGCTTATGGATATATTTGTAGGTGTGATTGTGGGGTTAGTGGTGCTGATGTTTTTGGTAACCGCACATGAGTTTGGGCATTTTATCGCAGCACGCAGAAACGGGGTGAATGTACTAGAATTTGGGATAGGCTTCCCACCTAGGGCAATAGCCTGGAAAAAAGACCCTAAAACTGGCAAATGGAAAAGACTACCGCGAAGCGAATGGAAGAAAGAAAAAATCTCTAAGGTAGTGTATTCTGATACGGAGGATAAGAGTTTTGCTCAGAAAGGGATGGTTTTTAGTCTGAACTGGCTGCCAATCGGTGGATTTTGCCAAATGGATGGCGAGTCGGCGGCGGATATCAGGCAAGGCACTTTTGGCAAAGCAAGTTTTTGGAGCAAAACCAAGATTTTGTTTGCCGGTGTAGCCATGAACTGGCTGGTAGCGATAATTATTTTTACGATTTTAGCATGGACGGGGATGCCAGAATTCTTGGAAGGGCAATTTACCGTGGGTGTAGATACACGCGTTGACAATACGCCGGTGGAGATTACTTCAGTGGCGGAAGGCTCGCCGGCAGAAAAAGCTGGCCTAAAAGCTGGATATTATATTGTAGCGGTGGATGGCAAAGAGGTGAAATATGCTGGCGATGTCACCGAAATAAACGAAGCTCATGCAGGTGAAGAAGTTGTGTACACGGTAGGGCATCCATTCAAAAATAATAAGAAAGTTTGTGCGGAGGATTGTGTCGATTGTCAATGCCAACATTTTCTTGTGTACTCTAGCAAGGAAGACATAGCGGTAGAACTAAACCCGTCTGGTTCGGAATATTTACTGGGGGTAACGATGTCGTCTTCGCAATCTTTGTCTTACTCTACTTGGTCTGCGCCAATTGTAGGTGTGGGACTAACAGCGCAACTCACCGGCGAGACCTTCAAAGGCGTGGGGGTAATGCTGTGGAACTTGATCTCGGGCGTAGGGTCACAATTTAGCCTGGATCAGGCGGTGCGCGAGAGTGGCCAGGAGGCGATAAATTCGGTGGGCGACTCAGTGTCGGGGCCGGTGGGGATTATTGGAGTGCTGTTCCCAGCCTTTACCTCGGCGGGGCCAACCAATCTAGCATTTTTGGCGGCGCTGATTTCGGTGTCACTAGCTTGTATGAATGTGCTACCGATCCCAGCACTAGATGGTGGAAGGTGGCTACTAATTGCAATTTACAAGCTACGCAAGAAAAAGCTTACCAAAGAGGTGGAAGAAAAAATTGTCTCGCGAGCTTTTATGGTGTTACTTGCACTTATCTTTATTGTAACGATTCTAGATATTATTAGGATAGCAAAATAATGGCAAAGGCTAGCAAAAGGCCCGCTAAGCAGGCGCGCAACAAAGTTCCGCAAAAGCAGTGGTGGGGGCTAGCTTTCAAAGTTTTGCTACTTTTGATATGGGTAGCGGCAGCAGTGATTGTAGCACAGCTAATTGTGGGGTATTTAATGCTGTGGATGCTGGGCCGCGAGACATTCTTACAGCCAGTACCTACGGCGATTTATTCGGCACTGTCGTATATTTTAGCCTTGGTATGGATTTTACTAGCGACACCCAGGATTACTGTGAAGCTAAAAATTAAAAATAAAGATGGCGGGCATTTGGTTAACGGCAAACTTGTACCCAAGGTGATGGACAGGGAAGATTTGGGGCTAAAAGGGCTACCCACCTGGACGGATATCGGTCTGGCGCCGGTAGGGTTTATCGTGGCTACACTTTTAGCGACGGGGCTAGTGGCGGTATTTAGTATTTTTCCGTGGTTTGATGCAGGGCAGGCGCAGGAGGTAGGGTTTAGTGCATATTTAGTAGGATTTGATAGGGTGGTGGCGTTTATAATATTGGTAGTGGTAGCGCCTGTGGCGGAAGAGCTAATCTTTCGCGGCTGGTTGTACGGTAAGCTCCGGCCAATGCTATCTGCCAAAATGTCTGATGCGGCCTCGATGACGATATCGATCTTTTTAGTTTCTTTATTATTTGGTATTGTGCATATGCAATGGAATGTAGGGGTAAATGTGTTTGCGATGTCTATCGTGCTGTGCGGGTTACGCGAAATTACCGGCACAATATACGCGGGGATTTTGATGCATATGGTAAAAAACGGGGTAGCGTTTTGGCTACTGTATATTCTAGGCATAGGGTAAACGTGATATAATAGGGGGTATGAGATTTTCGAAGACTTTTATCAAAACTTTGCGCGCGGCGCCCAAAGACGAAACTGCCAAAAATGGCGCACTTTTAACCCGTGCGGGCTATATCCACAAAGAGATGGCTGGAGTGTATGATTATTTACCATTGGGCCTACGCGTAATTGAAAACATTAAGCAAGTGATTCGCGAAGAATTAAATAAGCTAGACTGTGAAGAAGTACAGATGTCGGCCCTGCAAAACCCAGAGCCGTGGGAGAAAACTGGTAGGTTTTCCGACCAAGAGGTGGATATTTGGTTTAAGACAGAGCTAGCTGGTGGTGGAGTGCTAGGCTTAGCCCCTACGCATGAAGAGCCGATCACCAATATGCTAAAAAGTTATATTTCTAGTTACAAGGATTTGCCGCTATATGTATATCAATTTCAGACTAAGTTTCGTAATGAACTCAGGGCGAAGTCTGGCATCCTGCGCGGGCGCGAGTTTTTAATGAAGGATCTATATAGTTTCCACACTTCTGAAGAAGATTTGGATAGATTTTACGCCGAGGTAGAAAAGGCTTACGGGCGAATCTTTGCCAGGCTAGGTATTGGCGAAGATACGTATGAAACTTTTGCTAGCGGCGGGATTTTCTCTAAGTATTCACACGAATTCCAGACAGTGCTACCGGTAGGGGAAGATACTATATATTATAATACTGATAAATCCGTAGTATTAAATAAAGAAGTATATAATGAGGAAGTACTAGCGGATCTGGGCGCTGAGGGGCAGAAATTTGAGGAAGCTACTGCGGCAGAGGTAGGGAATATCTTTAAGCTAAAGTTTAAATATGCTGAGCCCCTAGGGCTAAAATATGTCGACGAAGAAAATCAGCAAAAAATGGTATATATGGGGTGTTATGGTATAGGTGTATCGCGCGTGATGGGAGTAATAGCAGAAAAATTTGCCGACGACAAGGGCTTAGTTTGGCCGGAAGAAGTAGCACCATATAAATATTATTTAGCGGGAATTGGCGAAAACGGCACAGCTGAGGCGGAAAAGTTTTATCAAGGGCGCGAAGACGTAGTACTATTTGACGACCGTAACGTACGCCCGGGCGAAAAGTTTGCCGATGCCGAGCTGATGGGGTTGCCATATAGAATAGTGATTTCTGATAAAACTTTGGCTGAGGACGCAGCAGAGCTAACTAACCGCTATACTGGCGAAAGTCAAATGGTGAAATTAGTGGATTTGGCAAAATTTTAACTGATTTTACGCAAAAAGGTTGACTTAACAAGCGTTTTCGGGTAGACTGAATAGCAGATTGTAAAAAGTGGGAGTAAAAAATGATCAAAAAAAGTGTGGCTCTAACTGCCGAGGGCAAAAAAGAATTAGAGCAAGAATTAGACGAGTTAATAAAGGGGCGTCCGACGATAGCCGAGCGAATCGCTACAGCGCGGGCATTTGGTGATTTGTCGGAAAACGAAGAATATAGCTCGGCGCGCAATGAGCAAAAAGTAGCCGAAGGGCGAATTTTAGAGATTCAAGAAATTTTAAAAAATGCTAAGATTATCCGCGGAGGCAAAAAAGACAAGGTAAGCCTAGGTGTAACGGTAGTGTTAGATATGGGTGGCCGCAAAGTAGAGTATACTTTAGTAGGGCCAACCGAAGCGAATCCATTGGAAGGGAAGATTTCTAACGAATCACCAATTGGCAAGGCTGTATTTGGGCGGAAAGCCGGGGAGGACTTTGATTTTAATGGTAAAAAGGTAAAAATAAAGGAAATTAAATAGCTTTATATAAATAACGCCCGAGTCACGGGCGTTATTTCGTGTGCTATTTAGTACCTACTTTAAAGGTCAAACTTGCGGTGATTTTTAGTACGTGCCTTGTAAGCTATGGCAGCAATAGCAGTAGTAATACTTAAGACAGACAAGGTAGCGATCAGTATAGAACCATTACTAGAGTCATTACCTTCAGTATTGGAACCAGTGTTTGGTACGGCAATAGAACTATCTTTTTCGGAGTTATCTTCTTCAGCTTCTTCGCCGTTGGATTCTGGCGCCTCTGGAGAAATGCCGGTACGAGCGACACAACGGATGGATGCTCCATCTTCTTTTTTAATTTCACCCACGGGTTGCACCGTAAGGGCGTGCTGAAGATCAAGAATCAATCCGTAAGCTTCATTGCTGCCCTTTATGGTGCTGGACCAATACTCCGCGTATTTTCCATCATATGAAAAATATCCGATTACCAGGATTAAATCTGGCTATGTCAGAGAAAGCAATAGATATTGCCGAAACACTGGCTAAGCCGATAGCAACTTTGTCCTTGTTTATTTTTATATTTTCCTTTCTTTTTGTTTTAATATATGATCTTTTCTGCTTATGATTTTGCCTTATTTAGCAAGAAAGTCAAGACCTTTTCTGCATCTTTAGAATATGGTATAATAATTTTATGTTACTTGAAGATTATCGCAACGAAAGATTACGCAAACTTGAGAAAATCCGCGCGCGGGGGGTAGATCCGTATCCATCCAAAAGCACGCGAAATACTAAAATTTCTGATGTTATTAATCATTTTGACGAAAAAGACGGTCAGGAAGTGACGGTAGCAGGGAGAATTACTGCTATTCGCTCGTTTGGTAAATTAGTATTTATCAAGATGCGGGATTATTTTGGCGAAATCCAAGTCTTTATGAAGGCTGAGGGCGAAACGCCGGAAGGCCTATTTGGCGCGAAAGATATTAAATTATTGGATATTGGTGATTTTATTGAAGTGACTGGTAAAGTGGGGAAGTCGCAAACTGGGGAAATATCGATATTTTCCAATTTTGTGCGGCTGCTCACCAAAACTTTACGGCCGTTGCCAGAAAAGTTCTCCAACAAAGAAGAACGCTACCGCCGACGCTATGTAGATATGAATGTAAACCAAGAGGTGCGTGAGCGACTGGTGCGGCGCAGTAAGTTTTGGCAGGCTACGCGCGATTTTATGAACAAACATGGATTTATAGAAGTGAATATCCCGGTGCTAGAGCACACTACTGGCGGTGCAGATGCCACACCGTTTGTCACCCATATGAATGCGTTAGACGAAGATTTTTATCTACGTATTTCGCATGAGTTACCTTTAAAGCGGTTACTGGGTGGTGGATTTGAGAAAGTTTACGATATTGGCCCGAGATTTCGCAACGAAGGAGTGGACGACGAGCACCTACCAGAGCATATAGCATTCGAAAGTTATGCTGCATATGAGAATTATGAAGATGGTATGAAACTGTACGAAGAGATGATCAAATATGTAGCGATGGAAACTTGGGGTACGCTGAAATTTAATGTGGGTGGGTTTGAGATTGACCTAGACTGCGAATGGCCGCGGGTGAAATATGCGGATCTACTGCGTGAAAAGTTTGATGTAGACGTATTTAACCCAGACCGCGATCAACTAATTCGAATTTTGAAAGATAATGATGTAGAGACGAATTTTGACGTATCTGAAGCGCGATTAATAGACCACGTGTGGAAATTAATTCGCAAAAATTCGGCTGGGCCATATTGGCTAATAGAAGAGCCGTTAAGCTTGTCGCCTTTGGCAAAGAAATCTGCAGATAACCCACTAGTGACCGAGCGGTTTCATCCAATCATTGCTGGCACCGAGATGGGAAATGGCTTTTCAGAATTAAACGATCCGTTAGACCAACTCGGCCGGTTCGAAGAGCAGCAAGCAGCGCGCGATGCAGGTGACGACGAAGCACAGATGCTAGATATGGATTTTGTAGAAATGCTAGAGTACGGTATGCCGCCAGCCTGCGGGTGGGGCAATAGCGAACGGAATTTTTGGTTGCTGGAAGGGGTGCCGGGCAGGGAAGCCGTGCCGTTCCCGACGATGAAATCTAAAGAAGATTAGAATTCTACGGTTTTAGTGCGGGATTTGGCGCCGTGGGTGATGGTGATGCTGGTTTTGGGGACTTTAAAATGTTTAGATAATAGCTTGATTAGCGCGGTATTGGCCGCGCCATCGTGAGGCTGGGCGTGAAGATAAACAGTAAGCTCGCCCGAGGCGGTTTCGATGATCTTTTCCTGGGAGCTGCCTGGTTTTACGGTGATAGTATACTTATGCATATGGCTATTATAACATCTGGCGTGGTATAATTTTAGTGTATGCCAAAGTTTAAATTAGTGTCTAAATATCAGCCCACGGGCGATCAGCCTTCAGCGATAAAACAACTGACGGACGGTATTTTGGCGGGCACGCACGAACAGACGTTGCTGGGCGTGACAGGCTCCGGTAAGACGTTTACGATGGCGAATATTATTCAAAACGTGCAAAAGCCGACGTTAATTTTGGCACATAATAAAACTTTGGCTGCACAGCTATATTCTGAGTTTCGTGAGTTTTTCCCTGAAAATGAAGTGCATTATTTTGTGAGCTACTTTGATTACTATCAGCCGGAAGCCTATATTGCATCTACCGATACTTATATCGAGAAGGATTCGGCGATTAATGACGAGATAGATAGACTAAGACATGGTGCGACGGAAGCGTTGCTAACGCGGCGCGATGTAATTGTGATTTCTTCGGTATCCTGTATTTATGGCATTGGTTCACCGATGCATTATTTGGAAATGTCGTTGCCGATGTGGCGAACCAAAGATGGTTGGCGCAGAGCATCAGATGATTTCTCTTCGGAGACGCTTGGCTCAGCCCGTCGTCACGGGCGAGCCGGCGCTCCCCCGCTCCTCGTTAGTCGCGGAAGCTCCTTAGAGAAAATATCTGATACTAGCATTAACCAATTGGATTTCATCCGACAACTTGTCTCTATGCAATATCACAGAAACGACCTAGCATTTGAACGTGGGAACTTCCGGGTGATGGGTGATACGATAGATTTGTATCCGGCCAATGGTGAATATGCCTATAGGTTTGAATTTGGCTTTGACGATTTGGAAGAAGTAAAAATCGTAGATCCGCTAACTTTTGAAGTGCGCGAGAAACCGGATCATATTCATATCTTCCCAAACACCCATTATGCTACGCCAATGGACCAGCTGGAGCAAGCATTGGTGACAATTCGTGCAGAGTTTGACGATAGATTAAAATATTTTGAAAAGCATCAGAAATATTTGGAGGCGCAAAGACTGAGTCAGCGCACCAAGTATGATTTGGAGATGCTAAAAGAGACTGGATTTGTGAAGGGAATTGAAAATTATTCGCGCCACCTAGACGGACGCCGTGCGGGTGAACCGCCGGCCACATTGCTGGATTTCTTCCCGGAAGATTTCTTACTTATAGTGGATGAAAGCCACATGACTTTGCCACAGGTGCGTGGGATGTACAACGGTGACCACGCGCGAAAATTGAATTTGGTGGATTATGGGTTCCGTTTACCTTCTGCTCTAGATAATAGGCCACTGACTTATGGCGAATTCCAGGCGCGCATTAATCAAGCGATATATGTATCGGCCACACCGGGAGAATACGAGTTAGAAGTATCCCCAGCGCCGGCCGAGCAGGTAATTCGCCCTACAGGACTACTGGATCCAGAAATAGAAGTACGCTCTTCAGATGGCCAGATAGATGATTTGATGGAAGAAATAGACAAACGTATTGCGAAAGGTCAGCGTACGCTAATTACTACATTGACGAAGCGGATGGCGGAAGATTTAACGGACCATTTGAAAGAACGCGGCGTAAAAACCGCCTATATCCACTCCGACATAGACACTCTAGAACGCGGTGATATCTTACGGGATTTACGCGCCGGTGTGTATGATGTACTAGTGGGGATTAATTTACTACGCGAGGGACTAGATTTACCAGAAGTATCACTAGTGGCAATACTGGATGCGGATAAGGAAGGGTTTTTGAGAAGCGAATCCGCACTAATTCAAACGATAGGCCGGGCGGCGCGCCACGAAGAAGGCAAAGTAATAATGTATGCAAACTTTATTACCGAGAGTATGGAAAAGGCCATCACCGAGACTAACCGGCGACGTGAAATCCAACAAGAATATAACGAAAAGCATCACATCACACCGCACTCCGTGCAAAAGGAGATTTCTGCAGGGCTACGCGCGATAATTCCAGAAAAAGAGAAAGAAAATAAGCTAGATATTAAACGCATACCAAAGGATGAGTTGCCGGCATTAATTAAGCAATTGTCTTCCGAAATGCAACTCGCCGCGGCAAACTTAGAGTTCGAACGCGCCGCAGCATTACGCGACGAAGTAGAGCGTATTAAAGATTTTATGGATGGGAAGAAGTGAAAAAAAGAAAGCCCCGAACCTGTGCATATCCATCACTGCCTGCGAGCTTTCACTATTTTTATAATAACATAAGTCGGCAGGAACTTCAAAACTTTCTTTTTCTTAACGACAAAATTACGCCAAAATTCAGTAATCTCAAAACTAACTTTATTGTTTGCGCCTACGCTGCACGCCGGGAAGAATTTTTCTAAATTTTTTAACGAAAAATCGCTCGTCTCACGCCAGGACACAAGGTTCGCTCGTCGATTTTTCTAAAATTTAGAAAATTTTCTCGGGTTTGCTTTATGCAAACAAAAAGTTAGTTTTGAGATTTGAGATAGGTTTTGATTATTCGCTGGTGCTATTTTGCAATGCAGCGAACTGGGAGTCCGATTGAGTTTCCGGTTGCCGTTTGGTTAGTAACTACGCGTGAAGTCCCGAATAAAAGATAGTGAGCACCGTCGCCAGTTCCTGCCGTACTGGAACGATAAAAACCATAAAATGTTTCATTTAATTTGTTATTTCCAACCCAACCAGACCTGATAAAATAGAGTGGCTGGCTGGTTAGCCCGGCATCGGTATTAGTTAGGCCATTATTATATAAGAGGTTTAATCTCGCAAATTCATTAGTAGAACCAGCTATTGTTTCGGACTCACTGGATATAGTAGGAAGTCTCCATCCTTTAGGACATATAGAGTTCTTAGGATTTTTGGATATGTCATTTAATGTATCTTGTGTTAATGAAGAAGAGTTATTAGATGCTATAGCTGCAGTCCAGTTATAATAATTACCTAGTGAAGCATGGCCTGTTTCTGTACTATCTGTTTTATTAGCAGTATACGGCGTAGTATTACTATTTTGCCAACCAGGAACGGTAGTGCCAGTAAAGTCTATAGTAGTAGCTGTGCTGGCTGGAGCATAGTATATTATTCCATTGTCTTTTGTATATCCATCTAGATATTCACGATAATTTCCAGTATCAGAGTCATAAGCTACATTTAGATCTGTAGTATTAGAATTAAGTACAGTATTAGCTTTTATGTCAAAGTCTAGGTTTTGTGTCATCCAGATATGCCCATCAGCTAATCTGGTAACCCAGTATTCTTTATTATCTCTAGCATCAGTAGCGAGTAAAGTATCTCCAGGGTTTGGTATTTCATTTTGCCAATTTGCCACGTCTTGCATGTAATACGCAACTACTTGAGTTGATGGATGCGTAAGCAAATACTTCACCTGCCCCTGATAAGTACCTGCATACTGGGAAGAACTAGCATATACGGCATAAGTAGTAGTGAAACTAGATCCTTGTGCCATATCTGTAGTACCAGAAGCTCTCCCTGCTACCTTAGTCCAATATGGTGGTACTATACCATAGACATTATTGTAATCACTTTCTATAGTAGGTGGAGTAGGAGAAGGATCGTCTGGTATATTGTTTAGTTTCACGGCCCAAGCAGAAGTAAGACCACTAGTATTTAATCCTGTTTCTATACTGTGATTACTATAACTAGGATCAGTATTAATAAGTCTATTATTACCTTCCTCATTATTACTATATCCTACTGCATATACACTATACCCATTACCATCATTACATAGTGTTTTGATAGTAGTCTTTCCTACATCTGCTACATAAGTGCCTACATTAGTTTCTATATTATGTTCACTATCTACTATACTGGATAATGTACAAGCAGACGATATAGACACAGTAAAACTATCTGTACCAGAACTAGTAGCGGAACTATGCGAAACAGTAAGACCGAGAATAAGAGCGGAAATAACAAGGATAGGTAAAGAAACAATTAAAGTATTGCGGAAGAAATGATAGTAGAATTCTGTATATTTATTTGTTTTATTACTTTTGCCCATTTTACCTCACCTATAGTTTAGTTTGATTAACTTTGTCTTTGCATAATTCATTATGTTAAGGGACATAAAGGCAAAATTTACCTTTAGATGAATTTTTGCCGCCGAAGGGGCGAAGTGATGTGATAAAATTTATTATCACATCACGAAGCTCCCGAAACATAATGAATTATGCAAAAGTACTTTTTCTTTTCTTTGTGGTGCCACTTGTAAACGGGGTATATTACAAAAATGGCACCGCAAGGGTGTCATATCTAACTATCTACACTAGTAACTAGGTAAAAGGCTCGATACCTTACGGTGCCGTTTTTTTCTTTTACCTAGTCTTAACTTATTTATAAAAAATGTTCTAGTGTTTACTCAGATAGTTAAATATGACCTTTTTATTATAACTTATATTTTTTATTTTCACAACGCATTTTCTGAAGGTGGTTATGGTATAATTTAGGTATGAGCGGGTTGGGCATAGAAAATCTAGAGAAAATTAAGCACCGAATACACGCGGCAGATTATTTGGCGGTGGCAGAGCTATATCTCAAAGATAACTTTTTACTAGAGCGGCCACTCGCGCCAGAAGATATTAAGCCGCGACTACTCGGCCATTGGGGTACTTGCCACGGCATAAATGTAGCGTATGCAAATCTCAAAAGCTGTTTTGGCAACGATCCGGACTTTAGTTTTGTGCTGGGGCCGGGGCATGGGTTTCCGGCATTGCAGGCAAATCTATTTCTGGATGGTGATTTAGAAAAAGTAGATCCAAAAGCCACTATTAATGAAGCCGGTATAGCCTATATTTGTAAACATTTTTCGTGGCCAGATGGGTTCCCTAGCCATGCCAGCCCATATACGCCAGGCATTATTACCGAGGGCGGAGAACTAGGCTATGCACTTGCCAATGCCTATGGCATGGCGTTAGGACATACAGAAAAAACCATTGCTGTGCTGATAGGTGATGGCGAACTAGAAACCGCCACGGCAATAGATTCGCTTAACTTGCATAACTTACTAAGTGGGGCCAAAAATGGCAGGATACTACCAATACTACATCTTAACGGATATAAAATATCGGCACCATCTATCTATGCGCGCAAATCCGAAAGGGAAATGAACGAACTGATCCGCGGATTTGGCTTTATGCCGGTATGGATAGATGGAGATGAACCAGAAGTATTCCAAACCGCATTGATGAAAGACGTAGAGTCGCCATTTTATATATTAAAAACCGAGAAAGGTGCTAGCGGGCCAAACCGCCACCAGGATGCACACCAAATTCCGTTGAAAGACCCAAAAACCAACCCAGAAGAGCTAAAGCAACTAGAGGAGTGGTTAAAATCATATAATTTTGCGGAAGTATTTGACGTGGAGAAAGGGGAACTAAAATGACATTGTATTCGCCAGCTAAAAAGATCGGGGAACTTTTAGCCAAAGAATTTAAGAAAAACTCACATTTTTACTTTTTCTCACCGGACGAAACTACGTCTAATAAATTTGACCAAGTTTTTGACGTAGAAAAGCGCGCCTGGAATATGCCAATCAAGACCTGGGATCTACCAGAAAGCCCGGATGGACGAATAGTAGAAATGCTCTCCGAAAACGTATTGTTTAGTGTAATGACCGGCCACTTAATGAACGGCGAGCCGGCAATGATGGGGAGCTATGAAGCGTTTTTCCCGATTATTACCGCACAGCTACTACAACAAATGAAATTTATCAAACAAAGTAAAGAAGTGGAGTGGCGCGAGCCAATGCCAGCAGTAAACTTACTTTCTACTTCTACCTGTTGGCGGCAGGATCACAACGGTTATACGCATCAATCGCCAGCGTTGATTTCTACTTTGCTAAGCGTGCCTAGTAATTTAGCGAATTGCATTTTCCCGATCGACGATGTAGCGGCGGAAGTGGCATATGATTTTATGATGAATTCTACCAATGTTGTAAATCTTACAACATTTAACAAGATCGATGAACCGAGTTACCTAGATAAAGTACAGGCTGAGAAGGCAATGCAAGACGGCGCCGTAATACTAGAAGATGTTTCCGAACCAGATATAATCTTTGCGGCGGCAGGAGACTTGGTGACAAAAGAAATGATAGAAGCGGCAAAGATAATTAAGAAAGATTTTCCAGAACTTAAAATAAGGTTTGTATATATTAATACATTGTCTTACCGAGCGATTGGTAAAACGAGCAATAAATTAGGCCAGGAAAAATTTAACCAGTTTTTTACAGCAGATAAGCCGATAATTGCAAATTTCCATGGTTATCCAGCGACGCTAGAAGGGATTTTGGAAAACTATACTTACAAAGGCAGATTGCGAGTGCACGGATTTTGCGAAGAGGGTTCTACCACTACGCCGTTTGAGATGTTAAGAAGAAACGCTGCATCGCGCTATGATATTGCAATAGATGTCGCAAAATTGTACCGACGCAATGATTTAGTGCAAAAATATCAGAAAGCAATAGACGATAACCATGCTTACGCTATAGAGCACGGCGAAGATATGGTAGAATAAGGGTTATGGAATTATTTATTTTAATATTAACTTTGGCAATTTTTGCTGAAACAAGTTTTTTGACCGCCACTAAATATAGGCCAATCAAAGGCGGGAAGAGAAAAATATACGTAGACACGTCCGCCCTAATAGATGGTCGGATATTAAATATCGCCCGCACCGGGTTTATGGATGGGGATTTAATAATATTAAAAAGTGTGCTTTTGGAGCTGCAACTTTTGGCGGACGGCAAAGATAGCGAAAAAAGAAACCGCGCTAGAGCAGGGCTAGAAGTAGCGGCAGAATTAGAGCGAGTGGTAGAAGTGAACACCGAGATACTAGATAATGGCACCGAAGGGCGCAAAAAAGTAGACGAAGAGTTACTTAGGCTAGCTAAAGAAAATAAAGGCGCGATACTAACCCTGGATTATAACTTAATTAAAGTAGCGGCGGCGGAGAAAATCCCTACGCTAAATATTAATGATCTAGCGCTCGCGGTAAGAAGTGAATTTTTGCCGGGCGAAAAAATGAAGCTAAAGATATTGGAAAAAGGTTCAGGCCGAGGGCAGGGGGTAGGACATCTAACGGACGGTACTATGGTGGTAGTAGATAATGCCGCTAATAAAGTAGGACGAGAGATCACAGTGGAGTTTGTGAAGTTTCATGAAACTTCGGCCGGGAAGATGATATTCGCTAGAATTGCTAGGAAATAGCAGTATATATAATATATGGTGGAACGCATACGCTATATATAGCGTATATTAAGTGAGTAAAACGCTAGATATAGCGTATTTTGACATTTGTAGGACTACTTTATATTATATGTACGACAAAAAGCGGGCCGATATTAGTAACTGGCCCGCTTTTTAAGACTTTATTGGTTGGCTTTATCTGAGTTATCGTCTACCGTAGGTTTTTTAGACGGAGTAAGCGTCATTTCACCAGTAGAGACATATCCAGCGCTATCCGAAACGGTGAATTTGATGGAAGTCTCGGTGCCATTTAAAGTATAGCCATGAATTACACCATCACCGCCAAGCGAGATGCCGCCTTGCTCTACGCCATTGACGTAAAGAGTGTAGCCAGCGATATCGTAAGTACCTTTTCTGATATTGGCGATAATTTTGTCGCCGCTAGTAGAGAGTGCAATTTCTGGTGGGTTGTAATCGCATGGGTCGCTAGTGTTACGATCGTATGGCTCCGGTACGCTGTAGACGTCGTTACCAGTCATTGGGTCGGTAGTTTTGGTGACCTCTACCTCGATTTTATAATCTTCTGGCGTACAGCTGGAAGCTAGTAAATGATTATAGCGATTGAAAGTGAGCTTTTCTTTGGCGACGCCAGAATTCTTTTTAGAATTGTACCAGCTAGGCCAGATATCAGTCTTGCCGTTGACGGTGAGAGTTTGGATGCCAGCTGGCTTAGTAGGCTGATCGCCAGAATACCAACGCCCGTCTGGGCCGTAAACTTCTTTATGGATGCGCTCCATAAATTCTGCCACTGTATAACGTGCTATATCGTGAGTATTGGATGATAGGCCGCTACCGTCATGGTTGCCATTCCATACTACAGTAGATACCACCGTAGAATAGCTTTCCATGAGCGAGTCTTTGGCGATAGAAGCATTGGCGGTGGTAGTAGTACCAGTCTTGGTAGCAGTCCAAACGCCTGGCACTACGTAGCCTGCACTTTGCGAGCCACCAGGTGCATAAATGCCATAGCGGGCACTGCCATCACTAAGGATACTAGAAATCATGTAGGCAACCTGCTCGTCTACTACTGGCGTAGATTCTTTGTCCTCCCAAGATTCGATAGTTTCACCTGAAGAATTTTTAACATCTAACACATAAGCTAAATCTTTGTGTGAACCACCACGAGCAATAGACGCATAAGCATTGGCATGTTCCACCATTTTGACACCGCAACCAGAACCAATAGCGATAGAAAGCCCATAGTCATCACGACCTTCACAGTATGAAGTGTCGCCAAGCGAATGAGCTATTTCTAGCGAATTATCAATACCATTGATATAAAGGGCCTTGACCGCGGCAATGTTAAGCGAGTGCCCTAACGAGAAGCGAATAGTTACGTCACCATAAAAAGTATTGGTAGAGTTAGTGAGCGAACAGCCACTAGGTGCGCCTGCACAATAAATTTTGTTGATATTTTCGTCTCTCAGGATAGAGCCTGGGCCGTAGTTGATGCCGTCGCGTTCCATAAAGAGGGGCGCGTAGTCTAGAATAGGTTTGATCGAAGAGCCTGGCTCAACTAAGGAATCGGTAGTAACATTTAGCTCGCCGTAGGTAGGGTTAGAAAAATCTGCGGAGCCTACCATGGCAATAACTTGGGAAGTCTCAACATCTACCGAAACAAGAGCGGCGTTGTCGCTACGGTTTTTGTAGGCGTGCGACATACCAGTAGCTACAGCGTCTTCAGCAATTTTTTGAGCACGGAGATCTAGAGTGGTCTTGATGGTCCAGCCACCAGCACGCATGGTCTGAATGCCGTATTTGTCTTCTAACTGCTGGCGCACTGCAAGTACAAAATGTGGAGCTTGCATATCGGAATACTGGGCAGATTCTGGAAGTATGGTATCAAGCACTGCGACCTGTTTGGCCTCTTCAGCTTCTGCTTCGGTGATGTAGCCCATTTCAGCCATAATATCTAAAGTATACTGCTGACGCTGGATTAAGCCCTCGTGGCCGTATTCGTTGTAGGGGTTATAAACGCCTGGGTTGTTTGGAATAGAGGCAAGTAAGGCGGATTCGGCAAGGGTCAGATCTTTAGCAGATTTACCAAAATAAGTCTGTGCGGCAGACTCTACGCCATTGCGCCGGCCACCATAAGGCGATTGGTTGAGGTACATAGTAAGAATTTGGTCTTTAGAATACATACGCTCTAGCTCGATAGCCAAAATTAGCTCTTTAATTTTACGAGTAAGACCACCACGGTTTTCACTGGCTGCTTCGTCGGCGAAGTAAACTTGCTTGATTAATTGCTGAGTCAAGGTAGAACCGCCTTGTACGCCGTGGCCGCCAAAGGTAGAAATCGCGGCGCGAACCAATGCTCCGAAATCTACACCTATGTGATTGTAAAAATTGCGATCTTCGATGGCGATAGTGGCTTGATACATATATGGTGAAATTTCGTCAGCTTCTACTACGAGACGATAATTTTCGCTACCAGTGTCTTTCCAAAGTACCTCGCCGTTGCGATCTAGATAGGTGTTGACAGTTTCGGAAATGGTCATTTCGTCGAGACGAATTTCGTCGAGATCTTTTTTGTAATACAGGAAAAGGCCACCGATAAAGATAATTAAAATCAGAAAGCCAGCGGCAATAGTTTTCCAAATGGTTTTTTGGCCGCGCTTAGAAAACCACCATTTACACACACGCTTGGGGTGTAGCCGAGCGAAAAAGCGCTTGACTGGCTCTTTAGGGAGCTTGGCTAGCTCTTCGGCGCGACGCCGGGCTTCGGCTTCTTTTTTAGCTTTGCGCTTGTAGCTCAAGCTAGAATATAATTTCATGTTCTTGTTCGCAGTTTTTTTGGGGGATTTTAGCCTGCTTTTAATCTTGGACGGCAAAATCACCTCAGATTTTTTCTTATTCATGTATTTAATTATAACATTAAAAATATTAAAAAGCACTTTTTTATATTTAAGCGTTTTGCAACCTAAACCATGTGTTACAATATATTACATATGCGGCGTTTCAAGTTTAAGTCGGTGGTAAAACTAGCAAATATGAAGTTGTCGGTAAAATCGGCAGCTATAGTGCTAGCTTCGTCTACTTTGATTTCAGCCCTACTCGGGCTGTTTCGCGACCGGCTTTTGAATTCGTATTATTTAGGTACTTACCCTACCGGAATTGATGCTTATACGGCAGCATTTACTATACCAGATTTTATGTTTTTTATTTTAACTAGTGGAGCGCTGTCAGTATCGTTTATTCCAGTGTTTAACCAAAGACTGGCGGCGGGAAATAAGAAATCAGCGTGGGAGCTGTCTTCTAGCCTGCTAAACCTATTGGCACTTTTAACTTTAGTAGCATCTATACTTATAATGATTTTTGCAGACCCACTAATTCGCTACATTGTAAGCCCAGGGCTAGACGAATCTGGGATGATATTGGCTATTAACATGACTAGAGTGATTGCAATAAATCCGTTTTTGTTTTCTATTGCTACAGTGCTGACTTCTATTCAGCAGGCGGTGGGGCGATTTGTGTTTTATGCCTTTGCACCAGCAATTTATAATGTAGGGATTATCATTGGTATCACTTGTTTTACGGGCGGAATAAATATCTTTGGCGTGGAAATATTTGGTGGTGGGATTATGGGGGTAGCACTAGGCGTGATACTGGGTGCTATCCTACAGCTAATTGTGTCTTTGATTGGGTTGTTTGGGCTGGGAATGGATTATAATTTCAAGATTAATTGGAAGAACCAGGGATTTAAAGCAATTTTGAGGCTTTTGCCAGCTAGGTCTCTAGACCAGGGAATTGATTATGTGAATGGTGTAGTAAATACAAACCTGTCTTCACGAATGGGTGCGGGGGCTGTGCGGTCTTTTAACCAAGCTTCGGCTTTACATCAGATGCCGGTGAATCTAATTGGCGTAGCCATTTCTACGGCCTTTTTCCCGAAACTTACAGAAGAATTAGGCAATGGCGATAAGAGAGAATTTAATGAAACTTTTCGGCAAGCTTTGCGCACAATTATTTGGATATCTTTACCGGTAGCAGTGATTGCGTTTTTTGGGCGAGGATATGTAACGAGCTTTATTTCTAATATCGGGAACAACGATAGTAATGGTACGATTGCGTCAATACTAGGTACTTTATGTATTGCGATTTTTGCCAGGAGCGTATTCCATATTGCGTCGCGTGGATTTTATGCGTACCAAGACACCAAGACGCCGTTCGTGGTATCAATTTTTGCCATTGGTCTAACAATTGCACTTTCGGTATGGTTTTATTTAATTGGCTGGGGAGTAGACGGCCTAGGCCTGGCGCAGTCGTTGGGTGCGATAGTGGAAATTGTGATTTTGATGTATATATTACAGCGTCGCTCTAAAAATGAGCTGCTAAATAAAGCATTTTGGAAAGCGACGATCAGAATGGTGATTGCTACGGTAATTACGGGATGCGTAGCGTTTTCGATGACCAAGTTTATCCCGCTAATGGCTACAGACAACTCGCTAGTAATTACAATTCCAAAATTCTTGGTAATTTCAGGTGTCTCGGTAATTGCATTTTTGATAGCAAGCTATTTCTTAGACCTAAAAGAAGCCAAGCCAATCTTTGTGCGTGTGAAGAAAATCCTATTTAGAAACGTAAAATAGTGATATAATTTAAGATATGGAGATAAAACGCGAGGATATTATACATTTGGCAGATTTGTCGGATTTTTCTTTGAGTGAGGCAGAAATTACGTCTTTGGGGAAAGATTTGCAAGATATCATTGGCTATATTTCACAACTAGAAGAATTAGACACCGACAACATCGAGCCGACCTACCAAGTGTTTGAGATGGAGAATGTGTGGCGAGCGGACGAAATTTTGCCACAAGATGCTACGCGCGAGGAGCTACTTGCTCTCACCAAAGAAGAAAAAGATAATCAAATAAAGGTGCCAAAAGTATTATGAAAATAGCAAATAAAAAAGTAACTGCCGAGGCGCTAGTGCGCGATGCTTTGGAAAAAGCCAAGCATTTTGCCGATTATAATATTTTTACGTTTTTAAATGAAGAGGGTGCGCTGAAAAAGGCGCGTGAGATTGATGCGAAAATTACCCGCGGGGAAAAAGTGGGGCGGCTAGCTGGTGTGCCATATGCTTTGAAGGATAATTTCTTAAGTCCTGAGGGGCAGACTACGGCTTCTTCGCATATTTTGGAAGGGTTTGTGTCGCCAGTGACGGCTACGGCAGTAGAAAAATTAGAGGCAGAGGGCGCGATTATGATTGGGCGCACCAATATGGACGCTTTTGCACACGGGTCCTCTACAGAGAATTCGTACTTTGGGCCAACCCATAATGCGAAAGATTTTGAGCGGGTAGCTGGTGGGTCGTCTGGTGGCTCGGCAGTGGCGGTGGCGCTAGATATCGTAGAATTTGCGACAGGCACAGATACTGGTGGCTCTATTCGGCAGCCGGCGTCGTTTAATGGTGTGTATGGCCTGAAGCCAACCTATGGGACTATTTCGCGCTATGGGGTGGTAGCGATGGCTTCGTCTACGGACTGTATTGGCTTTTTCACTAAAACGCCAGACGATATGGATTTATTAATGGAAATTACCAGCGGGCAAGACCCGAAAGATATGACGACGTTGCTGGATTATTACAATAACAATGGTGCATGGGCCCCGTCCGAACTTGTCAAGGTCGGGATTATCAAAGATTTCGACAACAATTCGGTCCATCCGGAAATTCGTAAAGCTTTGCAAGAGAAAGTTGACTTACTAAAATCCAAAGGCCACAAGATAGTGGAGCTCACTATGCCGGCACTAAAGTATGCGCTCGCGGCATATTATATTATCGTGCCGGCGGAGGTGGCGAGTAATCTATCGCGCTACGATGGAGTGCGGTATGGGTTTCGGTCCGAGAAATCGGAAGATTTAGATGCACTCTATAAAAATACGCGTGGTGAAGGTTTTATGCCAGAAAATAAGCGAAGAATAATGATCGGTAACTTTGTGTTATCTAGCGGATTTTATGATGCATACTTCTTGAAGGCAGCTAAGGCACGCACCTTAATCGTAAAAGAATATGAAAAAGCGTTTGAAAAATGCGATTTTATCCTTTCGCCAGTCACACCAAACCCAGCCTTTAAATTAGGTGAAAAAACCAGCGACCCAGTGGAAATGTATCTAGGCGATGCCATGACTGTACCACTAAACTTGGCCGGTGTGCCGGGGTTAACCATTCCAGCTGGAGGAACTAAAGATGGCATAGCGCTAGGTTTACAGCTAATTGGCCCGCGGCGCAGTGATAAGTCACTGATTGAATTTGCAAAGGAGCTAGTGTAATGGATGGCGGTGTAGTGACATTTATCTTTGCAATCTTGATTGTAGCGGTGCTGGTATTTGTGGCGATTCTTTTAACTGGAAAACGTGGGCATCATTTTAACGTTGAAGTATATCAATCGCGCTTTCTTGCGATTGAGAACAAATTAAGCAAAGAAAACTCTGCTACTTTCATGACTACAATCATCGAAGCAGATAAGTTACTGGACAAAGCCCTGATGGAGATGGGTACACCAGGAAAAACAATGGGCGACAGATTAAAGCGTTCAGGCGACAAGTTCACCAACATCAATGCAGTATGGCGAGCGCATAAACTACGCAATGCAATTGCGCATGAGACGGATTTGGAAATTGGCTATAAACAAGCTCTCAACGCTATCGCAATTTATAAGCAAGCACTAAAGGATTTAGGAGCAATTTAATGAAATATATTCCAACTATTGGTATTGAATGCCACGTACAGTTAGCCACCAAGACAAAATTATTTTCTGAGGTAGATAACGACGCGCGCGGGAAAGAACCGAATGCTTGCGTATCGCCGGTGGACTATGCCCTACCGGGGATGTTACCAAGATTAAACGGTGAAGCGATTAAGTTTGCAATACTGGCCGGCAAGGCAATGAATTGCAAAATTAATGCTTATTCTAGGTTCGACCGCAAACATTACTTCTATCCAGATTCGCCAAAGGGCTACCAAATTACCCAGTTTTATCACCCGATTATTGGCGAAGGCTATGTAGAGCTACCGTCTGGTACCAAAATCCGCATTGAGCACGCACATCTAGAAGGTGACGCGGCTAAATTAACGCATTTTGATACATATTCGCTAGTAGATTTGAATCGCGTAGATACACCATTAATTGAGATTGTGTCCATGCCGGATATTCACTCGGCGAAAGATGCACACGATTATTGTAAGGAACTATGGCGGCTGATGACTTTTGCCGGAGTGTCGTATGGAGATTTGTATAACGGCAACATGCGTTTTGATGTGAATGTTTCCTTGGCACCAGAAGGCTCCACTGAGCTTGGCACGCGTGCCGAGGTGAAAAATTTGAATTCGTTTAGAAGTGTAGAAAGGGCGATAGAATACGAAATTACACGCCAGAGTAAACTACTAGATGTCGGCGAGAAAGTGGTGCAAGAGACGCGTGGATGGAATGATAGTACCGGTAGAACTACCGGGCAGAGAAGCAAGGAAGAGGCTAAAGATTATCGCTACATGCCAGAGCCAGATTTACCGCCGATTAGTTTAACGGCAGAATTCATTGAGACCGAGGCGGCTAAATTGCCGCTAATGCCAGCAGATTATCGTAAAAAGTTCGGAAAGATGTTGAAAACTGAGATCCTGGAAGTTTTGCTGGATTATGCATCTCTGATGCAAAAATTATCAGAAATTAATGAAAAAAATGCGGTAGCAGTGGCGAACTTGTTTACTTCGGTACTACTGGCCGAGGAGAAGTCGGCGGAGTATCTGAATGATTTGCCGGCAGCAAAGCAGCTGAACGACCTGGCTGAGATGAATGAAAAGAAGGAGCTGAGCTCTACCGCCACGAAAGAAGTATTCTTGCATCTATTTGACCCACAGATGAAGGGGCGGGAAACTAAGACTATTGCCAAAGAGCTAGGCTTAATTCAGGAAAATGATTTGGGAGCTCTAGAAGTGATAGTGGATACAGTACTAGCCAAGCCAGAAACTCAGAAAGCCCAGGCAGATTTTAGAGCTGGGGAAGAGAAGGTGATAGGCTTTTTAGTGGGACAAGTAATGAAAGAGTCTCACGGCAAGGCGAACCCATCGGCTGTGCAGCAGATCCTACGTGAAATGCTAAAATAAAATTGATAAAAAGTATATCTTATGATATTATTAGATCGGTGAGCGAAAGTTCACTGTGACCTTAACAAGGAGTTGATGGTTTGTGTTATGTTTTTGTCACAGCTAAATTTTGGCGCCTATCGTCAGTTATGGTTTCCAATTTCATCTTTTATAAAATACCGAAAGAAGGTGAGAGCAATGAGGCTTTACAAAAATTATCTTGCATATCCTAAACCTATATAGAGGTACATGTTCCTATGGAAAAACAGATGCTTAGCATTCTGCACCGTTGGCTTGTGTACCTCGGTGGCCCAGCCACAAGCGACCATCAACAACTATTGCAGCAGTAAGCTAAAGCATGTAAGAGTCTAATAAACGTACCGGGCACTAGCGCGAATGTAAGCAAAAATTCGCAACGTTTCGTTGTGTCTAATGATTAAAGTAAAACTAATAAATTTTAAATTTCAAAAGGGATTTGCGTACAAAACATAAAATTCTCTTAGATGCATTTAGCGGCCGTGCTATGCCCACTGCTACAAAGCCTACCCCGACTAGAATAGTCGGGGTATTTTTATGTAATAATTTTACAAAATTATGGAAGATAGCTATTGATTTTATGCTTACGAAAGTGCTATAATGAAAGAGCAATAATTCAATAGTTTAAAAAGTTGTCGAAGCGTTTTTATTATATATCAATGCTTTTTAGTGAAAAGATGGCATCGTAGGGTGTCCTTTCGCTAAATCGCATTGTTTCGACGAAGCTATTGGATTATTGCACCCCTTGCGGTGCCATTTTTGTAGGAGGTAGGCACCAGGATGTGAGGGGAGAGATAAACAGAAAGGTGAGCAGAAGTGAAATTAAAATTCACAAACAAAATGAAAGGT
>CAYOTX010000003.1:0-54342 GCA_964407015.1 uncultured Candidatus Saccharibacteria bacterium | reverse complement strand
GATAGCCAAACTAGCAGACAGCCACTGCTGGATGACGCAAAATTTAGATTTAGATTTAACCTCTAACCCAGAAGCAGAGGACTATGTGGTCCTCACTTCAGAAAACACAGATCTAAACGATACTACCAGCCAAGCCTACCAAGATGGTTACACCATAAACGAAGATGGATTAATCACCTGGTTACCAGAAAGAGATACCATTGCCTATAATAATCTGAACTCTACTACCTGGCAAAACGATAATAGCCACCCATATTCATACGACTATCTAGACACAAACGGCAACCCAGTCTATCCGGACAGTCTAGCCACTAAAGAAATAGCGGGCAACCATGGACTATCTGGCAATTATTACAACTGGAGTGCAGCGGTGGCAAGCAATAACAGCACTAGTGCTTCCGGCGATCTTTCTAATTCCATATGTCCCAAAGGCTGGAAACTACCCAATACAACAAGCAAAGAATTTGGTGATCTATTTGTCAGGTACAACATTTTAGAAACTAATATTTCTAAAATTTACTTAGACGACGGTTTTTATAAATTGATTTCACATCCGCTTTATATTATTAGGGCCGGTATAATGTTGGGCCCCAGTATATCCTACAGAAGTCGTGGATATTATTGGTCTAATGTTGTAGGCAATCCAACTTACGCTTACGGTACACTTGTCATTGACGAGAACTTAATTATGCCAGAAGAACCAGTTGGTCGTTATGGTGGTTGGTCTCTCCGCTGTCTCGCTCGCTAACCTCCATGCCCCTTGTGCTTTTCCTTAAAATGTGCTATAATGGAAGTATGGCTACTCAAAGGCGCAAAAAAACATCCAAAAACACAAAACGCCGCACCACTCGGTCGGTAAAAGAAGTTAAGCCAGAACATGAGCTCCCTGGTGGTTTTTGGCGCCAAACTTCCGCTGTTTTGATGATTGCGCTTTCTCTATTTTTCGTGATTACTTGGTTTGGCCACGGCGGCACAGTACTCAACGAAGTCCATAAATTCTTTTTAAACATCATCGGTTTTGCCGCTTACTTTATCCCAGCGCTTTTAGTTTACCTCGCCGTCAAAATCTTCCGCGCCGAGGACAATCGCGTCGCCCTCCCCGTCTATATTGCCAGTCTCTTAATGATTTTCTGGGTTTCTGGTATCGCCGCTATCTGGCAAAACGGTGGCTACGTTGGTAGTTGGCTCAACTCCCTCATGACCAACGTCTTAGATCAAGGCGTAGTTATACTAATATATATTGTCCTAATCCTCATTACCACTGCCTTTATTTTACAACTTTCCCCAGTTACTTTCTTCAAGGGTACCAAAAATCTCGTTAAAACCGGCGGCAAAAAGTCTGCCACAGAAGAAGACCAGCCCAAAAAGCGAAAACCCGGTCAACTGGAGATCAAAGTCAATTCTGGTCTTGGCGCCGCCGAGCCAGCCGCCCCCGCCGCCGCCAAACTTTTGCACAAATCTGCTATCAAAAAGCCTGCCACTCCCGAACCTGTCAAAGAGCTCACCGCTCTCACCGCTGTTTCCGACCCAGACTGGAAAATGCCTTCTACTGATTTATTAGAAAAGAAACAATCTCCCGCCGATGCCGGCAACATCCAGCAAAATGCCTATATTATTAAATCTACCCTTGCCGAGTTTGGTATTGAGGTAGAGATGGAAGGCGCTAATGTCGGCCCGCGCGTTACTCAGTATACTATGCGTCCACCTGCAGGTGTGAACTTATCTAAAATTCTCGCTCGTGATAAAGAGCTCGCTCTTAACCTTGCCGTAGACAAAATTCGTATTGAAGCGCCAATTCCTGGTACCCGCAGCGTAGGTGTAGAAATTCCCAACGCCCGCTCCGCCGATGTGCGCATGCGCGGTGTGCTTGAAAGCCCCGAATGGAAAAAGTCTAGCGACCCTCTCACCTTCGCAGTTGGGAAGGACATTTCTGGTCGCGCCGTAGTAGCCAACCTCGCCAAAATGCCGCACCTTCTTATTGCTGGTACTACTGGCTCTGGTAAGTCTGTCATGACCAATACATTGATTAGCTCCCTCCTTTACCGCAACGCCCCTTCCGACATGAAGCTCATCATCGTAGACCCTAAGCAGGTAGAAATGGCTCAATACCAAGATATCCCACACCTTCTTACTCCCATCATTACTAGCACGGAGAAGGCTCTTTCTGCTATGAAATGGGCAGTAGGCGAGATGGAAAAGCGCTATACATTGATGGCTGAAGAAAAGGTTAAAAACATCGCCGACTACAATGCTAAAATGGCTAAGTCAGAAGACCCAGAAAAAGAGGGTAAAATGCCCTACATCGTAATTATCATAGACGAGATGGCCGACCTTATGATGATGGCAGGGAAAGATCTTGAAATGCTAATCGTCCGCATTGCGCAGAAGGGCCGCGCCGCTGGTATTCACCTAGTGCTTGCTACCCAGCGTCCGGAAGTTAAAGTCATTACTGGTCTTATCAAGGCTAACATCCCGGGCCGTATTGCTTTCGCTGTGGGTTCGCAAATGGATTCTCGTATTATGCTAGACCAAGGCGGTGCCGAAAAATTACTCGGCAAAGGCGATATGCTCCTTCTCACCACCGAAATGATGGGTAAGCCTCGTCGTATCCAGGGCGCCTGGGCATCTGACGAGGACATTGCTAAAGTAACTGATTTCTTACGTGCGCAACGCCCGCCAGAGTATAATAATGAAGTCATAGCCCAAACTGTACAGATTAAGGGCATGGGTCCCGCTGGTGGCGGTAGCATTGGCGACCTCGGCCGGCGCTACGACCCTAACGACCCAATCGTGCGAAAGGCCGTAGAAATCTCGCTATCCAAGGGTAAATTCAGTACCGCTATGCTCCAAACTTACTTAGGCAAGGGCCATGGCTTTGTTTCTGGCCTCGCCATCTGGTTTGAAGAAATTGGTGTGATTGGTCCACAAAATGGCAACAAGCCTCGCGACCTCCTCATCTCCTCTATGGAAGAATTCGATACTTTAGCGAACGCCTAGCCCTCAACTCCAAAATAAGTCTTCCTGCTTCCATTTATTTCGTGTTATAATAACCATATGCAAGATGGGAGTATGTCGCCAATTAAGGCATTTTTCCGTAATAAATGGGTTAGACTAATTTTGATCTTAGACTTAATCGCCATAATTTTTATTATCGCTCTTGTTATAAACAATGCTACTAAAACTGCCGTAATTAACTTTATGGTTACACCAGTAGATGCTACTATCACTATCAACGGCAGAGATGGATACAGAAATGGCGGCGAAGCATATTCTTTTGCCCCCGGCACTTACGAAGTTCAGATTTCTCATCCAGATTTAGACTCCAAAACTTTTGTTCTAAACCTTGAGGCAAATCACAATGTGACGGTCTCTACCTTCTTATCACAAAACGGCAGCTTCGAATTTTATGAACTTCGTGACAATCTCAGCTCTTTTGAAATGCTTGCGCAAGTCGCCTCTGCCGGGAATAACCAAACCATAGATCAAGATACTTCCGCCGAGGCTTTCATTACAAACTTCCAAAAAAATTACAACTTATATTTGACTGAGCTCCCAATAGTAGACCAGACTCCCTCAAAATATGGCATGGAATATGGTGTAAATTACGAGTACGACACACTTACTATCCAAGACGGCGACAGTCTATCAGAATGCAATAAAACCATCTGCTTTTATATAACTGATACTTCTGGAGAAAAGGAACAGTTTGCCTTATCAGTTATAGAAAAATTTGGTTTCGATAAAAACTTATACCAAACTGTTTATGAGAAAGTAGATTATGAATAGAATAAGGATCGTTCTTATCGCTTTTATTACAGTACTAATTGCTGCTTGTACTAATTATTCGTCAAGCGCGTTAGAAGAAGACCAACTCAACATTTTTGCTCAAAACGATATACTTTTCTATGATCCAGGAGAATGCGAAGATTCTGGCAGTAACCTTTCTGTTTGCGGCACAAATTTACCGTCAGAAACTATAGAAATGCTAAAAAATGCCAACGTTAAAGAAAATGCCGAAAAAAATATGGAAAGATATAAATATGCAGAGAAAGAAACTGGCTTATCATGGCAAATTGTAGCCGCCTTACATTTCCGGGAAGGCGGTATGAGCTCAGATCAAAGCATCCTGAATGGAGAGAAGCTATATGATCATACCAACGTTGATGGTCAACACGTTTCCGCGGACGCCAATGAAGATGCTAAGAATGCTGCTAAGCACTTTATAGACATGGCTAAATCAGTTTATAAAAAAGATGTTCTCAATGACCAGAGCATGGATAGCCTAGGCTACGGGTTTTTGGCTTACAACAGAGGATATATGTACAAGTGTAACGGGAATGTTTCATATAAGAAATCTCCCTATGTAATGAATTTTTATGATGACGATCATATGCATATGACCTGGATTAGTGCAGATTCTCTCGATTGTAATGGGAATTCTCTTAACAGCGTGGCTGGTAAAAAAAATGAACAGGTCGGAGCACTGGCGGTTTTAGCTTACCTTTGCGGGGAAGAAAACTCTAGCTCTTCCAGTAGCTCTAAGACTTCTTCTAAAAGTGATATTGGTCAATCTATTGCAGATAAAGCAAAAGAACTAGCCTGGAGCGAAAAAGACAAATCCAAATCAAAATCTCCAACAGACGCATTTACCAAAGCAGCTAAGTCTGCCGGAACGGACGGTACGGATGATTGTTTGACTTTCGTAAAAACCGTTGTTATATCTTCAGGTGCTGATGCGAACTATCCAGCCGGAAGCAGTGCCAAAGAAACGGATCTTGTAAAGTATATGAACTCTTCTGATAAATGGAACAAGATTAATACTACCAAAGAATCTGATTTACTTCCAGGCGACATTTTAGTTTCAGCTGTGAAAGGGTATGGCAATAATCACATTTTTATCTATTTAGGGAACAATAAAGCCGCTTCGGCCAACCTCGGTCAATGGTATGGTCGTATAGAAAACTTAAAAGATGAGTGGTGGAATGGTGACAAGCCTTTTTATTATGGCGACAACAAATATCAGGTCTTTCGGGTAAATTCTAGTAGTAGTTGCGCTTCTGGTAAATTTGTCTGGTATGCACAATTCTTAGAACCATGGGCGAGTGTAAAATACACAGTAGATGGAGTGACTAGTACAATCGGTGAAGATGGTTGTGGGCCAACGGCTTTTGCTATGCTTGCTAATATGCTTCTATCGAAGGAGGTTACCCCGAAAGACACTATTAAAGTGGCAGCCGACACACACTCAATAATACCAGGAGCAGGAAGCATCGGTTCGGTATTGACCAAGAATTTAGCAGAGCATTATGGCCTGGAATGGAAAAAATTAGATAATTCGTCTCGCGATGCATCTATGAAAGATATCACTAAACATCTTAAGGAGGGCTGGATGGTAATGACCGCTGGTGCAGGTAGTACTCCTTATACTTCTGGTGGGCATTATGTTGGAATTCGAGAAATTACTAATGATGGGAAATGGTTGCTTGCAGATTCTGGTCATAGTGAAGATGTTTCTAAAAAATCTTGGGACCCTAAAGATGTTATGTCTGCTGGGATGAATCCTGATAATGTTTATGCCATACGCGGGTCATCTAATAGTGCTGATTGTGATAATATATGCCCAGATGACGACAAGAGTACTAATACTAATGGATTTTCTTCCGCTAAAGATGCACAATTTATTATAGATGCATATAAAAAGGATGATCTAAGTAAATACTCTTTATCAATGCCGCCCTCCAGCGATTATCACGATAACTGCGTGGCTTTTTCGCTTTGGTTCATCAACCATTTTACCAAAATATCATACCCAGGTGGTTTGACTGGAAACGGCAATCAATTTGTAGACCGTTTTTATAGTAGATTTAAGTCTAAATATCCAGATCTAAAGATTACAGATACACCTTCTGTTTATTCCGTAGCTAGTTGGTCTGTGGCTGTACCGGCAGCTAGTAGTGGAAATCATACCGGTATTGTCATAGGAATTGATGAAGATAATGACAAAATTCTTATTGCTGAAGCCGGCTGGAATCAACCAAGCTTTACTGGCATACATGAATATCAATTAAGTCCATTCAAGGGAAGCGGCAAGAAATATATCAATCTCAACAAATATCTTAAATCTAACACAGGGCTAAAATAATATGGAATCAGAGCGTAGAACAATTCAAATCAATCCAATTCTAGCTACTTTGATAGTCGTGCAATTTCTATTCATCATTTTTATTGTTATTGCCGTCAGTAACATTCTAAACGATCAAAACAATGTAGCAAAAGTAGATATAGATGATTATTCTGATATTTCTAGTGGTATAGTCATTGATAGCACTAATGATTTAGACGCAGATACAGACTTTGCTTTAGATGACACTAAAAAATCTGTCATCGGAGGAATATTGTATGATGTTGTATCGCTAAACAATATAGATAATATTCAAAATAATAAGGCTATCATCCGTCAAAATTCGGTTCATTATGCCTATATATATGATCTGCAAATTTATTTTCTAAATTTCATTGTTGATCTTGAAGATTTAGGCCAGTCTTATCGTATTGTTTATCGCTGGGCTGATGAGTATCCTAATAAGAGTGTACCAACCAATGAGCCGGCCATGGCTTTTTGTCTTCACAAAGACGAGTTAATATATGAAAACTTTAATTGCAAGGATAGCTACAACAACTATGGCGAAAGTCTAGTAGTTTATGACTTATTGCGCTATAAAGATTTTAGTAATTTTACAGTCGGGCTATCTGGTGATATCTACAAGGGAGAAGCATTAAATATTCATATTAACACAATTTCTAATGAAGAATCATTTGTCTCATCTGCCATTTCAGAGGTTTCCGAATATCTATCTAGCTTAGGGTTCAATTTGAATGATTTTGAATACAGCGCTGGAACAGTAGAGATAGCTAATTAGCTTATACATTTCTTACCCTTGCCCTCTTCTCTAATCTATGCTATAATTACCCCATAATATCAGCTCAGCAAACGAGCCGGCCACCAAAAGGCAAAGAGCAGCGTTTGCTTTAACCAAAGGAGTTTTATGAAAGATTACGAACTCTCTGTCGTGTTTCATCCCGATCTCGAGATGAATCTCGACCCCGCCCTCGATAAGGTCAAGAAAATTATCGAGCAAAACGGCGGCAAAATCACCAAAGAGGAAAATGACGGCAAAAAGCGCCTCATGTATCCTATCAAGAGCCAAGATTTTGCCATTTATTACTACTTCGACGTGGCTTTGCCAGCCGAAGCCCCAGCCAAAATTTCTACCACCTTCAATATCACAGATGAAATTTTGCGCTACCTTCTCGTCCGTACCGACGAGCGCAAGGCTAAGCTTGCAGCTAAAGGCAAAAACCCCGAAGAAGACGACAAATCAACTGAAGAAAAAGGAGAATAATTATTTATGCGCGGTTTTAGCAAAGCAATCATCACTGGTAACCTCACTCGCGACCCAGAGCTCAGAAGCACGCCAAACGGCGCCAGCGTCTGCAGCTTTTCGGTAGCAGTCAATCGCACTTATCGTGATGCTAGCGGGGAACAAAGGGAAGATGTTTCCTTTATCGATTGTTCCGCTTGGGGCAAACTCGGCGAAATGATTAGCCAATATGCCAAAAAAGGCACCGGTGTCCTAGTTTCTGGTCGCCTCGATCAACGCAGCTGGGAAGACAAAACCACCGGCCAAAAGCGTTCTCGCGTCGAAATCGTAGTAGAAGATTTCAACTTCACCGGTGGCGCTCGCGACAACGGTAGCAATACTAATAACTTCGGTGCCTCTAACGAGGTAGATAATACCCCTAGCGACATCCCCGACGACATTCCTGATGGCGAAATCGACCTCAGCGATGTTCCATTCTAACAAACTTAAAGCGAAGGAGATTTATGAGAAAAGCAAAAAACGATCCAAATCTGTATTTCGATTATCGCGACGCCAAAACTTTAGGGCGTTACCTCGATGCCTATGGTCGCATCGAGCCGATGTCGAAAACTGGCCTATCCGCCAAGCAACAGCGCCAACTCGCGGTCGCCATCAAGCGCGCTCGCCACTTGGCTCTCTTGCCATTTGTATCAAATAACTAAGGAGATAAAATGTACGGACCAACAGATCTAAAGAAGAACACTCTTATTACTTTAGACGGCCAACCGTATAAAGTAGTCGAATATTCCCAAAAAGTCATGGGCCGCGGCGGCTCCATTGTAAATGTCAAGGTTAAAAACCTCATCACTGGCGCACTTCTCCCCAAAACTTTCAAGGGCCAAGAAAAAATCGAGCCTGCCGAAGTCACCACACGCAAAGTTCAATACCTCTACCGCGACGACGAAAAGTTCTATTTCATGGACCCAGAATCTTTCGAACAATACGAGCTCCCCGCCGACATGGTAGGCGACATGAAAGATTTCATGAAGGACGGCGACGAAATGGAAATCCAATTCTACAATGGCACGCCTATCAACCTAGTACTCCCTAAAAACATCTGGCTAGCCGTCACCTACACCGAAAACGCAGTGAAGGGCGACACCACCAGCTCAGTTATGAAAGATGCTACTCTAGAGACTGGTGTAGTCATTAAGGTGCCAGCTTTCATCAAAGAAGGCGATATCGTCTCGGTGGATACAGATACCTATGCATACCGGGAAAGAAAGAAATAGAGGGTATTACAAAATTGAAGGTGCCGTACGCGCCTTCAATTTTGATTTCAAAAATAAAGTAGTTTTAGACATCGGTTCTTCCACCGGCGGTTTTACTGAAATCGCTTTAGAACATGGCGCCAAAAAAGTAATTGCAGTAGAGAAGGGAACCAACCAAATGAAGACCCCTCTTCGCTACGACCCCCGAATAGAGCTTCATGAAAAAACAGATATATTTGATTTTAAAACTAAAGCCCCCGATGTTATTGTCGCAGATGTATCCTTCTTAAGCTTGACAAAAATCCTAAAGTATGCTAAAATACATCTATCTCGTAGCGATACGGATTTCTTAGTTATGTTGAAGCCCCAGTTCGAAGCCAAACCATATCAATTAAACAAAGGGGTAGTTAAAAACGAAAAGATTCGTCGCGAAATTATTAAAAACTTTGAGCAATGGCTTAAACAAAACGGCTTTGCTATTATCAAAAAGCGCGACAACGACCTCGCCGGCAAAAACGGCAACCTAGAAAGATTTTATTGGCTCAAAAATACAAGAAGTTTTCATTAGATAATATTTTTATATAATTCATTAATATCGAGGGACATAAAGGCAAAATCTGCCTTTATGGCAGATTCTTGCCGCCGAAGGGGCGAAGCAATGTGATAAAATCTATTGTCATATTGCTAAGCCCCCGAGATATTATGAACTATGCTACTTTATTTTGCTTGACAGTCATTTAACATAAGAATATAATAATAGGTATGAACTTATTGCATGGCGTGGGCGACTTTTTCTCCTTAGATATCGGGACAAATTCGATGCGAATCGTACAACTTTCCGGCGGCAGCCAGCACGGCTGGACTTTGCAAAAGTATGCTTATGTGCCAATTACTCCACAGCTTACTCAAGACTCTTCAGACCTAGGCAAAAAGCGCCTCGGCGAGGCCATTCTTGGTGCTGTTAATCAAGCCGGCATCAAAACCAAAAATATCGCTCTCGGCCTCCCTGCCAGCAAGACTTTTACTTCTATCGTCGAGACCGAAACCCTCCCTGAAAAAGAGCTCAAAAAATCTTTCAAATACGAAATGGATAAATACGTACCTATGGCTATGAGCGATGCCAAGGCTGACTACGTTATTCTTGGCCCTAGCCCCAACGACCCCGCTAAGACCGAAGTTCTAATCTCGTCGGTCGCTAAAGATTATGCCGAATCTACTATGGAAATGATCGAAAAAACCGGTCTCAACATTGTAGCTATGGAGCCAGAGCCGCTAGCCCTTGCTCGTGCTCTCAATAATCCAGGTTCGATCGATGCTACTATGGTAGTAGATCTTGGCGAAGAGTCTACCGATATTGTGATTATGTACAAAGACAAACCACGCCTAGTGCGCTCTATACCAGGCGGCGTCAGCGTCTTGATTCGTGCTATTGCTAATGGCCTCAACGTTCGCCCCGACCAAGCCCGTCAATTCTTGCTCAAATTTGGTCTCGATCAAAATCAAGTCGAAGGCCAAGTCTTTAATATTCTCAACACTCACCTAGACAACTATTCAGCTGAGCTCGCTAAATCTGTCCGCTTCTTCCAAACCAAATATATCAACGGTAAAGTTGGTGGCATCGTTCTTTCTAGCTATGCCTGCATGATTCCACTTCTCCCAGAATATATCGAGGCCAAAACCGGCGTCCCTACCGTATGCGGTAATCCTTGGCAATTTGTTCGTATGACTTCCGCTCAGCAGCGCGCTTTGGCCAATGTATCTAGTGAGTTTGCCGTAGCTATCGGCTTATCAGAAAGGAGCAACGATTAATGGCGCGCGAAATCAACCTCGTCCCCGACATCAAGGGCGAAATGATTAAAACCCTCAAGCTACGTAATTTTATTTTCTTTCTCTGTATCGTAGTTGCAGCTGCCAGTGTTGGTGTTACGGCTATTTTTGGCCTCATTATGGGCGGCCAGCAGCTCGCACTAGATAGTAAAAAAACCACTCTAGACAACCTCTCTCGCAAGCTGAACTCTTACAGCGACTTAAGTGAATTCCTCACTATCAAAGATCAAGTTGGCAATATCTCTACTCTTACTAGCAATAAAAAAGTACTTTCCAGAACTTTCAATGTTTTATCCGCTCTGCTTCCTACCGGCGCTGATACTATCACCGTGTCAGAGCTCAATGTCAACCTCTCTGACGAGCAGCCCACTCTATCTTTTGATGCTCAAGCCAATGCCGGCAAAGAGCCCTTCATCGACTACAATGTACTAGATTCCTTCAAGAAAAGTATGCAATACATGCGTTACGACTATGGAAAATACGTCGACAAAAAAGGTGCCACTATTCCAGCCTATTGTATGATTGAATCTGGCGACGATGGTGCCACCTTCAACGACGCTTCCAGAGGAATTTATGCTTTCTGGACTATTAACGCCGAAGGCTGTAACCCTTCCTCTGACACCAAGACTAGCGACTACGCTACCGAAGATTACAACGGCCAACAAGTGGTACGGATTTGGCGCACCCCACAATACAACGATTGGTATAAAAAGACTCAGGTCGAAGGTCAGCCCTATATGAGCTTAGATGGTCAAATTTCTGGCGTAGAACATTTCGAGAGTCAATGTATCACCTATACCGGCAATGCCACTCAAAACTCCAACAGTCCAAAATGGATCGATTCTAATGAATCTTGCTACCTAGTGCCAGGTGGCACCGAAGGCATCAACGTATCAGATTCCTCCAATGGTCGTGGCGCTGGCGATGAATTAGTTCTACGTTTTTCGGCTATTATTACTATCGCGCCAGAAGTTTATAATTTCTCTAATTCTCACGTTCTCGCCATTGCTCCTTCTGGTCGTCGCAACGTTACCGATTCTTATGTCCAAATTCAGGCCATGTTTGGTGAGCGCGCCAAGGATTGTGCCGAAGGCGATACTACTTGTGCCACTGCAACTAATAATGTAAATGGAGAAAACTAAAATGGCTAAAGAAGTAGCAATCGGCAAACGCGCAAAGATCTCTGAGGCTCAGCAGTATATGCTCCTGTCGGTTCTCGGCGCTTCAGTAGTGCTCGGTGCCGCCATTTCTCTTACCATACATTTTATCAAACAGATCTCTTTTAATGCTGAGGTTATTGCTTCCGAAGAAGGAGCCATCGCATCATACTCGGACGTCATCAAAACCACCGGCATCTGTAAGAGCCCCAAGGGCAGCGTCTATTCAGACGACGAGCTCAAAAAATGTGATCCGGATAGTATTGAAATTTCCGAAATCCCTGGCACTTTGCGGGCCAATATCCTAGAAGATCTTGCTGCCAACGAGGCACTCAACTCTGTACCTAAAGAAGCTAGCTCTGCTTGTATTAATCCAAATACCGACAAAAATTACACTTACAAAGAGCTAAACGATATTTACAATAAAGCTAGCGGTAGTGCGGAGCTCACTGCTGCCAGTCAGCTCATCAAAAGCTGCTCAGCCTTGCGTGTCATCCCAGATGCTTTGCCCGCCTTCAAAAACGAAGAAGCTTTGCTCGCTAGTTTGAATAAAGTATTTATCGAATCCGGCTGGCAGCCAGAGTCACTTAGTCCCAGTGGCGCTTCTATTGCTTCTACTTTAGCACCTGGGCTCAATGACATGTCTGTTAGCCTGTCCGTAGAAGCCGATACCGGCACCACCATGAATGTGCTCAACAATATCGAACGCTCTATCCGTGAGTTCAATATCGAACGCGCCACTATCGAATGGGGCGGTAATAACACCCTCAATTTGCATGCTCAGGCCACTGCCTACTATATGGACGAATCGTCTATCACTGAAACTACACAAACTATCAAAGGGGAGGAAGAGAAATGAAAACTGATCTATTCACATCTGTAATCGCCGCCATTGCCGGGGTGCTTATTGCCTATTTTGTGACTAATTTGTTCATTGGCCCCATTGAAGATGTCACCTATAAGACCGTCGATACCACGGTAAACGCTAGTTTATCAGACCCAGATCCAGAAGTTTTTAATTATCGCGCCCTTAATCCTACCGTAGAAGTTTACGTAGGCGAATGTGACGAGTACGATGAGTTTGGCGAATGTATCGAAGTCGAAGACTACGCAGAAGCAGAGAATACGGAGCCCACTAATCAGGAGAAAAACTAATGGCCCTCCTTACTAAAGAAGCTGAAGAGAAAATCATCAGCCTTCTTCTAGGTGAAGGTTTAGCTGACCCTAATCTTGTACATACCGTCAAAGAAGAAGCTGAAAGGGAAAATAAATCCGTCCTCTCGGAGTTAATCAACCGCAAACTTATTAGCGACGACATGGTGGCCCATGCCACAGCTTTAATTATTGGCGTACCCTATGTAGAACTCAAAAATATCGATATCGACCAAGACATTCTCACTAAAATTCCTCAAGAAGCCTCCGTGCGTGTGCTAGCTGTGCCGCTTGGCGAAAAAGACGGCATGCTAAACGTCGCTATGGTAGATGTCACCAACGTCCAGGCTACCGACTACCTCTCTAATCTCGTAAATCGGCCCATTCGCGTTTGGATGTCCAGCGAACGTGGTATACGTAGCGTACTCGAGCAATATCACGGCGATTTTTCTGGCGTCAAAGAAGCCGTCAAGGAAACCGGCGAGGAAGCTGCTGCTGAGGCCGGGTCCAATGTCAAAACTATTGTCCAAGATTCGCCTATTTCCAAAGCCCTCACTACTATCCTTAGCTATGCCGCCAAAACCAAGGCCTCCGACGTTCATATCGAGCCTCTTGAAAACTCTCTTATCATTCGTTGCCGTATCGATGGTGTTTTGCGTAAAATCATGGAGCTCCCCAAAACTGTCGCCCCGGCCCTCGTTTCGCGTATTAAGATTCTTGCCAATCTCAAGATCGACGAACACCGCATTCCTCAGGATGGCCAATTTACCGTATTAGTAGACAATCAAGAGATAGACCTTCGTATTGCTATTTCGCCGGTTACTTGGGGCGAACAAGTAGTCATCCGTTTGCTCGACAAAAAAGGTGTTTCTATGGAAATTGAAAAAATGGGTATGAGTGGCCACGCCCTGCGCGACGTTCTAGAGGGAATTAAAAAACCAAATGGCATGATTCTTACTTCTGGCCCTACTGGCTCTGGTAAATCTACCACTCTTTATGCTCTCATTCAAAAAATTAAATCCGAAGCTATCAATATCGTCACCCTAGAAGACCCAGTTGAATACAAAATGGACGGCATCAACCAAATCCAGGTCAATGTGGATGCCGGTCTTACTTTTGCTTCTGGCCTCAGAAGCATCCTTCGTCAAGATCCTGATGTAGTAATGGTCGGCGAGATTCGCGATTCCGAAACTGCCTCTCTTGCCGTGCAAGCTGCGCTTACCGGCCACCTCGTATTTTCGACCTTGCACACCAACTCTGCTGCCGGCATTTTGCCTCGTCTCCTTGACATGGGCATCGAACCGTTCCTCTTAGCTTCCACTCTAAACGTAGTAATTGGCCAGCGCTTGGTTCGTCGCGTCACCGAAAAACGTGAAATGTACAAATCTTCCGAAATTGAGACCAAAGGTATCAACGACATCGTTGGTGACTTACTTCCAAGCACCAAAGAAGACGTTACGACAGTTAGCGAAGACTTGGGTTACCCCGGCCTTCCAGTCAAAAACGACGATTTCTATATGCTAGCCAAAGGTATGGATACCAAAGAAACTCCTGGTGGATACTCTGGCCGCGCTGGCCTTTACGAGACTATCGTCGTAGATGAAGATATTCAAAAATTAATTATTTCCCATGCCACCGCCAATGAAATTATGCGTCTGGCTAAGTCGAAGGGAACCGTGACTATGCGCCAAGACGGCATCTTGAAAGCTTTGTCTGGCATTACAACTATTGAGGAGGTCAACCGCGTTGCGAGTGATTTGTCGTAACGCTTATGGTATAATAATATTATGGAAAACAGTGGGCAACAAAATACTCTCAAAATTGAAACTTTACTCGAAGAATGCGTACGGCGTAACGCTTCAGATTTGCATCTTCAATATGGTTTACCGCCGATCCTGCGCGTAGACGGGGTTTTAGCGCCAGTCGCCGGCACCACCCCTATGAACGAAGACACAGTACGCAACCTCATTTTTGCCACCCTAGATGAAGACCAGCAAAAGATTTTATTAAAAGACAAAGAGTTTGACTATTCCTTTGCTTTTGGCGATATTGCTCGTTTTCGCGTTAACGCTTTTCACGAACGTGGCAAATTAGCTGCCGCCTTCCGTCTAATTCCTAATAACATCAAATCCATCAACGATCTTGGTATGCCTGCTATCGTCGAGACTTTTGCCGAATTCCCACGTGGCTTAGTACTAGTCACCGGCCCTACTGGTTCTGGTAAGTCTACCACTCTAGCTGCTTTGGTAGACAAAATCAACCGCGAGAAATCTACTCATATTATTACTATTGAAGATCCAATTGAGTTCACTCACAAATCTATTCGCTCCGTCATTGCTCAGCGCGAAGTCCACTACGACACCTTCAGCTTTGCTGCTGCTTTGAGATCAGTTCTCCGTGAAGATCCCGACGTAGTTTTAATTGGCGAGATGCGCGACCTCGAAACTATCCAAGCCGCCATCACCATTGCCGAGACTGGTCACTTAGTCTTTGCTACTTTACATACTAACTCTGCCGCTCAGTCTATCGACCGCATGATTGATGTCTTCCCAGCTCACCAGCAGCCCCAGGTTCGTTCGCAGCTTTCTAATATACTCATGGCTATCTGCGCTCAGCGCCTCGTACCAGCTATTGGTGGTGGCCGCGTAGTGGCTGCCGAGATCATGGTGGCAAACTCTGCTATCCGCACTCTCATTCGCGATGGCAAAACTCATCAAATCGACACCGCTATCCAGACTGGCGCCGATCAAGGCATGCAAACTATGGACCGTACTTTAGCCAAGCTTATCCAAACTGGTGTCATTTCTTACGATTCTGCCCGCGAGTATGCTGTAGATATCAACGAATTAAATCGGCTGGTAAAGGGCTAAAATGAAACGCTTTAAATATAAAGCTAAAGAAAAAGCCACCGGCAAGGCTGTCAAAGGCTTCATCCAGGCTGAAAACGAACAAACCGCCGGCAAGCTCCTTATCGAACAGGGCTACGTACCGCAATCTGTCATGGAGGAAGGTGCCGGGCTTTTTGGTAGCAAAAACCGCGTCACCAATAAAGACCGCATTACCTTTACTCGTCAGCTTTCCACTTTGATCGGTGCTGGCTTACCTTTGGCCACTTCGCTTCGCACAGTAATTGAGCAGACGCAAGGTCGCGGCATGAAGGCTATCGCCGAAGAAATTCTTACCAATGTAGAATCCGGTAAAAGCCTTTACGATGCCTTTTCTAATCATCCAGAAGTTTTCAACGGTGTTTATCTTGCGTTGATTCGCGCTGGCGAGACTTCCGGTACTCTAGATCTTGCTCTTAAGCGCTTGGCAGATCAAGAAGAAAAAGACGCCGCCATGATGAGCAAAATCCGTGGCGCCCTAGTTTACCCAGCCATTATTTTGGTAGTGATCATTGCCGTGCTTGCCTTTATGATGATCGCCGTAGTTCCACAGGTCAAAAACCTCTACGAAGACATGGGTGAAGAGCTTCCCGGCCTCACTCAGTTCCTCGTTAATATGACAGATTTCTTTGCCAGCTTCTGGTGGCTAGTACTTATTGTTTTAGCTGCCATTATCGGCGGTAGTTTCTATTTCGTTAAAAAGACCCCTCTTGGTCGCAAAGTTATGGACAGTTTCAAAATTCACGTCCCTATCTTTGGTGGGCTTTTCCGCAAACTTTACGTTTCACGCTTTGCCCGCACTGCCGAAATGATGCTAGCTACCGGTGTACCAATGCTAGATTCTATCACTATTGCTGTAGGCGCAGTCAACAACGTAGTAGTAGAAGAAGAATACGGCAAATCTCTCGACATCATCAAGGGCGGCAAGCCTCTATCCGAAGCTTTGAAAGATCGCGAATATATGCTGCCACTCGTGCCACAAATGTCCTCTATCGGCGAGCAGTCCGGTAAAATCGACGAAATGCTTGGCAAAGCCGCCCAAGTTTACGAAAACGAGCTCGACGAGCAAATCAACAGTATCTCCACTATGATCGAGCCTATTCTTATGGTTATTATGGCTGGCCTCATTGGCGTAGTAGTTGGCGGTACGCTCCTTCCAATCTACTCTCTCGTCAACTCCGTCGCCACGTAATCTGTTGGCGCACCCTTCGTTCAGGCACCTTCCAGAGGGGGCTTTTCACTGGAGCAGGGAACTATGCTGTATAAAAATATCCCCCAGTGCAGGGGAATACTTTTATCAGTAATTCAGCTAATTCTACTGATCGTCGATACAATAAGTACCTGCACCTTCAAGACGGTAGAGAATAGCGAAGTGGCGTTTAGTAGATGTAGTTGCTGCATCACCGACGCAACGACCGCCTGGGATAATGTATACCGTGTACGCATCGAATGCATTACCACTATTATCTTGGATAGTGTAGTTGCCTTCTTCGTTAGCAGCCAATTTACTTGTACCATTAGATGCTTTGGTTACATTTGCACCACCGTCCCAGTTGGGCGTAATGACCAAACTATAGGGCGTACCATTTGGGTCTGCAAAGTTGTTTGCTTTCCCATCGTTTTCGGACGAGCCAGTATTCATGTAGTCACGAATGAACTGACACGCTATGTTACTACCGCATCCATCTTTCCCAAACGTATTGTCACTAGATGCCTGCCATACTGAAGATTCATTGCCTGGATTAGGCAAGTTATCGGTTAGATTACTATGGTTAGTCTGATACTGCACCAATGAGGTGTCTACTCTAGACATATCATTACGGCGCTGGGTATCACGCTGTGACCTTTGTAGTGCAGGCAAAGCCACGAATACCATGAGGAAGATAAGACCAGCAATCGCCAGTACCAATACCACCTCAATAATCGTAAACCCAGCCTTTGTTTGACTTAGTTGTTGTTTACTAGGCATATTATCCTTTCTTGTTAGTTATGTTTATGTCGTACAACAGTGGTTTTAAGACATTACGACAGGGGCAAAAATAAGAAAAATAGCAAAAAATAAAAAATATTCCAACATCTAGCGAAGAATACAAAATCATTAAAATTCCCTTAAAAAGCTATTGCTTTTTGCAAATTATTTGCTATTATGAAATAAAGGTTATGTCGCTCAACCACTGTTGTGCGATGTAAAGCTAAAAAATCTAGAAAGGATTTATATATGGCAAAACAAAATATCAACTCTAAAAAAGGCTTCACCATCATCGAAGTCGTGCTCGTGTTGGCTATCGCGGGTTTGATCTTCCTTATGGTATTCGTGGCGCTCCCAGCCTTGCAGCGCTCTCAACGTGATACACAGCGCCGTAATGACCTATCGCGTGTAGATACCTCATTGGTACAATATCAAACTAACAACCAAGGTACAAATAATGGGTCCAATCTTCCAGTTGCAGGGACATTTGATCCAAGCCAGAATAGCTCTTTCCCTGAAAACTGTAAGAGTAGTTCGGCTTGTACCTTTGTTCGTAATTATATGAACTCTGGCACATCGGACAACATTACGACCAATACTTTCCAAGACCCAGATGGCTGGTATTACGGTATGACCATCATGACGCATAATGAATCAGGACTTACCGATACGGGTGGCTCATGGAAGTATACAGACAAAGTAGGTAACGCTATGAACCATATAATATATGTGTTCGATGGAGCTAAGTGTAATGGTGAAGAAGTCACTGGTGACTCCCAACGCCACTTTGCAATCGTTTACCGTCTTGAAGGTGCAGGTACTTACTGTATCGACGATCAGTAGAATTAATTTAGTTAGTTTAGCTCCAACGGGGCTAAACTAGTATATACAAAAAATGAACCGGAATTCACTTCCGGTTCAATTTTCTTACTGGCTTCTTTTGCTGGCCTTTTCTTTGTCTAAAGAAAAGGCCAAGAAGTTACGTATTCGCGCAGTATACCCCGGCCCCTTCCATTCTATATAGTACTGCAATCTTTCTTGGGTTAGACGATTTTACGGCCATGGCGCCTTCACACTCAGCTTGTAATATCACAAAAATTCTATAGTTGTTTGGAAAACTTTGATTAGATAAGTTTGCTGGAGATCCTATTTGTTGATAATCGTAACTGGGGCCTCCACAGTAGTGATCGCCGGCAAATGTATTTTGACACTTCATTACTATTAATGAGTAATGTCCGCCCGAAGGGTCTATAAAATTATCTCCCAGATAATCTCTATAAAACCCCTGCCAGTTATCAGCTGATACACTATTTCCATTGCTATTATTCCAAGTAACATTCATATAATCATCCCAGGAAGAACTAACATGCCTCGGCGTCAACTCTGGTAGCGCCCCTCTATTATTCGTCTGATATTTTTTTACCGTTTCAAGAAAACTCAAAATATCATCTCTTCGCCTAGAGTCCCTTTGCTGGCGCTGCAATTGCGGCAGGGCAACAAACACCATCAAGAAAATCAACCCTGCAATCGCTAGTACCAGCGACACTTCTATTATTGTAAATCCTTTTTTCTTTCTAAGATCACCCTTTTTCATATTTCTCCTTATGTTTATTATAGATTATTCTCGTAAAAACTCAACCCTACACTGGATATTCTGCCCCCTCAACATCTTATGCCCGCAGATTATGACACATCCAATTAATATGCTACAATTAACTTATGCAAATTTTATTCTTTATCTTACTTTTTATTCTTGGCGCCTGTTTCGGCTCCTTTTTATGTTGCCAAGCCCGCCGTCTACATCTTAAAACGACAGGGAAGAGCAAAAAGCTCGGCTCTCGCTCAGTCTGCCTAAATTGTGGCTATCAGCTCAAATGGTACGACAATATCCCCATTTTCTCCTGGCTCTTTCTGCGCGGCAAGTGCCGTAAATGCAAGCAAAAAATCGGCCTTGCCGAAATCCTTTCCGAGCTCGGCCTGGGGTTAGCCTTCCTCGCCCTTGGCACCACTATAAGCCCAACTACCGCCAGTATCTTAGAATGGGTCATCCTTCTCACTACTCTGGCACTTACCACGATCTTATCTTTTCTTGCTATCTACGACGGCCTCTATGGCGAACTCCCCACCACCTACTTGACAATATCTATTATCTGTGCTATAATAATAGCATGCCTGAAAGAGTGGCTTACTCTTTCTATTTCTCCTTTTTCCGCTGAAAATATTCTCGCTCCTCTAGCTTCTGCTGCTATTTTGGGTGGGATTTATCTCTTGCTTTATCTATTTTCCAAAGGCAAATGGGTTGGCGATGGCGACTGGCTACTTGGCACTGCTCTCGGCCTCGCCCTCGCTAGTCCCTGGCTTTCACTCATTACTCTATTTCTCGCTAATGTCTTGGCCTGCCTAGTCATGGCTCCGGTTGTACGTAAAAACAAACGCAAAAAAATCTACTTCGGACCCTTCATGGTCATCGCCTTCATCATCGCCCTCACCTTTGCTGACTTTTTCTATTACGCCATCGGCTAGTAGCGGATATTATTGCATAATTCATTAGTATCGAGGGACATAAAGACAAAATCTGCCTTTCGGGCAGATTTTGTCGCCGAAGGGGCGTAGCAATGTGATAAAATTTATTATCACATTGCGAAGCTCCCGAGATACAATGAATTATGCGAAAAACAAATGTATGTTATAATAAACTTATGGTAAAACGCGTGGGCAAACGAGGTGATACTTTAATCGAGGTCATGCTGGCTGTGGGTATTTTCTCCATGGTGGCTGTGGCTGTAGTTGCTGTCATGAGCGGTGGCACTTCTAGCGCTCAGACGGCCCTAGAGACCACCCTCGCACGCGAAGAAATCGATACTCAGGCCGAGGCTCTACGTTTTATACAATCTTCTTACATCGGCGAGAAAGATAAAGAAGATGGCAAATTCGCTAAACTCTGGAAAGCTATCACCACATCTAACAACGTAATTACCGGAGAAAGCAACATAGCGCAAATTGCTCAATATTCTCCAGCCGAATGCGCCTCTCTATATAGTAACGACGGCGAAGCCAAACAATATGGTTTTATCATCAATACTCGCGCTTTGGGGTCAGATAATCCAGAATCGGCTTTTGTGCAAGCGCGAGACACTAATTATCTATCAACCGCTTCTACTTATCCCCGCTTAATTTATGGTGGCGATAACGGCGCACTTACATCTTCTGGCGACAATAATCTTCAAAAAGCCGAAGGCATTTACATTATTGCCGTTAAAGATCCGGAAACCACCCAGCTTGCTGGCAAAGAAAAAGCTTCTTCTGCCTATTATGACTTTTACATCCGCACCTGCTGGTACGGCACTGGCGACCAAACCCCATCATCCATTTCTACCGTCATGCGCCTTTATGACCCTGGTATTGCCAAGCCCGAATAATTATTTCGTTTCCGAATGAAACTTTTCGTGGATTTCTTTTAGGTGCGCATCAGTCACGTGCGTATAGATTTGGGTAGTAGAAATATCTGCGTGCCCCAGCATAGACTGCACCGAGCGTAAATCTGCCCCGTTCATCAATAAATCCGTGGCAAACGAATGTCGCAATGTGTGCGGCGACACGTGCTTGGTAATCCCAGCCAACCTTGCATATTTTTCTACAATTCTTTCTACGCTCCGCGCCGTAATTCGCCGGTAATTTCCCGATGTATCCACCGTTTGGGTATTGCGCGAATTATTCAAAAACAGCGCCGGCAGGGAATCAGTGCGCGCATCTAGGTAATCTTGTACTCTATCCGCCGCCGATTGGCTAATGAAGATCGGCCGGTCTTTGCTACCTTTTCCGCGCACCATAAATTCACGTCGTTCCAAATTGATAGATCCACGGTCTAGCCCCACTAGCTCGGATACACGCAGCCCCCCAGAATATAGCAGCTCTATTATCGCTCTATCTCTTAACCCCGATTCTGTAGAAGTATCTATCTGCGCTAGCATATCCTCTACCTCATCAAAATGTAAGAATGTCACCTGTTTTCTAATTACGTGTGGTAAGTCTACTAGCGATGGGTCTAGCGATTTTATTTCCCGCCGGGTCAGGTATTTTAAAAATCCGCGAAGCGCTATCAAATGGTATGTTTGTGTAATGGTTTTTAGGTCATCCCCCCCATTTTCCGATCCATATCTATTCAGCCGCAGCCGGTATTTACGCAGTAGCTCTCTATCTATATCCGTCGGCTTAATGTCATCTTTGTTCAAAATCTCTTGCGAAATTTCTAAAAACCGCTCCAAATACAGGCGATAATTTTCAATCGTCTTCCGGCTTCGTCCGCTTTCAATCTCGAGATGTTCCAAAAAATCTTCGATTAGGTCGGAAATATACATGACATCATTATAGCATAAGAAACAAGCCATTATGGTCGAGAGGCTCGTCGTTATGTCATTCATTAGCATCGAGGGGCATAAAGAAAAATCTGCTTGGGGCAGATTTTTCGCTGTAGGGGCGAAGCTTTTGTGCAAAATTTCTATTACGCAAAAGCAAAGTTCCCGAGATACTAATGAATTGCAGATTTACCTTGTCAATCTATAAGCATCACGGATAATCATCACCTCTTCATTGGTCGGCTCTACATACACCGGCACCGTCGAATCTTCGGCTGTAATAATACCGCTGGTGATTTCTTTAAAGCTAGCGATCGCATCATTTACTTCTTTATTAATTTTAATCCCTAGTGGCGCCAGGCCTTTAATGATTGATTCACGAGTTTCCGCCCCGTTTTCTAGCACACCCGCTGTAAATACGATGGCATCCACTTCTCCACCTAATTCCAAGTAATACTCGGCAATGTATCTATCGATACGATCTACATACATATCAAGCGCCAATCGTGCGTTTTCGTCACCTTCCTCGATGGCTTTTTCTACGTCGCGGTTGTCGTTAAAGCCACACACACCTTTTAGCCCGGATTCTTTATTCAACGCTTCATCAATTTCTTCATATGTCATACCGGCCTCATCAATCATGTATTTAATGATTGATGGATCAATCGAACCGGATCTAGTCCCCATCATTAGGCCATCGAGTGGAGTCAGACCCATAGTTGTGTCGTAGCTTTTACTATCTTTTACTGCAGTAATGCTAGCTCCAGAACCCACGTGGCACACAATCAAATTTACCTTCTCTTTGCCCAGCTTCTTTTGCATTGTCTCGGTAATATATTTGTGGCTCGTTCCGTGGAAGCCGTATTTTCGCACGCCATATTTTTCATACCACGCCATTGGTACAGGGTACATAAACTGAACTTTTGGAATCGTTTGATGAAATGCCGTATCAAATACCGCTACCTGGGTAGCATTAGGCAACGCTTTTTGCATTGCTTTAATTCCGGCAATATTGCCAGGGTGATGCAAAGGCCCAAGTTTTGTCAGGTCCTTAATATCCTTTAGCACCTGCTCGTCAATTACTACCGATTTCGCATATTTTTCACCACCATGTAGCACCCTATGCCCTACGCCGCGAATCTCTTCCAAATCTTTCACCGCACCATAATTGACCAGCTCTTCCAACATAATCTTCGCAGCTTCCGCGTGGTCTTTGATAGGTTTAGCAGTTTCGGTTTTTTTACCTTCGTATTTAATAGTATAAAAACTATCCGCCGCCCCGATTTTTTCAACATATCCACTAATAATAGATATTTCTGCCGGCATGTCATAAAGCTGAAATTTCAAAGATGACGAACCAGCATTCACGCATAATATTTTCATTTTTTCTCCCTTTATTGGTATATATTATACCATAAAACGAGCTTATAATACCTTCTCTAAGAATTCTTTTACTCTAGGGGTTTTCGGATGCGCAAAAAACTCTTCCGGCGTACCCTCTTCTATAATTTTGCCCTCATCAATAAACACTACTCTTGTGGCGATTTCTTTCGCGAAGCTCATTTCATGTGTTACTATCATTATTGTCATACCGCCATCCGCTACTTCGCGGATTAAATCTAGCACATCCCCAATGGATTCTGGATCCAGTGCCGAAGTCGGTTCATCGAATAATAAAACTTTTGGTTCCATCATCATTGCCCGGATAATTGCAATACGTTGTTTTTGTCCGCCAGACAAGCTAGCAGGGAAGGTCTCCGCTTTGTCGAGCAGATCAATGTGTCGTAGCAGTCCCCGCGCCTTTTTCTCAGCTGTTTCTCCGTTCATCAATTTTAATTTCACCGGTGCTAAAGTCAAATTTTCCATCACCGTCAAATTACTAATCAAATTAAAATGCTGAAACACCATCCCTATATCTTGACGCATCTTCTGAATATTCTTATCTGTAATCAACGTATTTCCAAAATAAATTTCTCCTGAGGTCGGCTCTTCCATCCGGTTGATACAGCGCAAAAATGTAGACTTGCCCGAGCCACTCGGCCCCAGCACCACCACTCTTTCGCCCGTTTTTAGATCAAAATCGATACCCTTTAGCACCTTATTTTTACCAAATTGCTTTTTCAAATCTTTAATTCTAATAATATCTTCCATCTTTTTCTCCTATGCCCGCGAATCACTTTCTCTTAATTTTTTCTCAATCCGTTTAATCACGAACGTAATCAAATACACCACCGCCAAGTAGAACAGCGCCGCCACAAACATCGGTACTATGTAGCTTGCCATATTTTGCCCCGAACCAATATCTTTCGCTGCCATATTGAGGTCATATAGCCCTACCATACTCACGATTGCTGTCTCTTTTATTACGGTAATAATTTCATTACCTAATGCCGGAATAATGTTTTTAATCGCTTGTGGCGCCACAATTTTCCGGAAAATTGTAAATCTTGATAGCCCCAGTGCCAACCCCGCTTCTGTCTGCCCACTATCTACAGACTGTATACCGCTCCGGATCACTTCTGCTACATATGCCGCCGAATTAAACCCAAATGCTAGTATCGCCGTAATAATCTGCGGAAACCCTCTAATTGCAAATATCACAAAGAACATAATAAATAGCTGCAAGGCCATTGGCGTACCACGGATAATGGTGGTATATACTTTGCATATAAACTTCGGTATTATCATCCACCGCGATTTCTGCGCTGTGTCCACCAGTGCAATCACCGTCCCCAGTATTAGCCCAATGATTATCGCGAAAAACGAAATCTGTAGCGTTAGCAAAAAACCATGCAGCAAAGATTCGATATATTCTGGCGTTGTAAAAAGTTCTACTATTTTTTCAAAGAAATTATCCATTTGTAAGTCCCATATATTTTAATATTAATTTATCAATTTCGGTTTTACCATCTTCGCCAGGCTCCAGCATCTCTGCCAGCACCTCATTGAACGCGTTCAATAGCTCCGTTCGTTGCTTATTCACTGCAATCGCATAGGATTCTTCTGCCGGATAATCTTCTTCTACGGTTTTCCCGCTATAATACAATGGCAAAGCTGCCAAGTTTGGATTTTTTTCTACAATAAACCTTGCCGCCAGTTCATCCGCAATCGCATAATCAATAATATGTGCGCCTATTGCATCCGCCGTCAATTGATGCGAATCAAATCCTTTAATTTTAGTATTGGTATTTTTCAGCACGCCGTCGTCCACTTCACCAGACATAAACAAATATCCTGTACTGCCCATTTGTGACCCAAGCGTTTTGTCAGCTAAAGCTTCCCACACTACGTGCCCATTACGCGTCTCTGGTGCTGCATTTTTATCGAAAATTACATACTGCACCGAAGTATAGTAGGGAATACTAAAATCTACTTTTTCCGCCCGCGCTGGCGTGATAGTCAACCCTGCTGCACCGGCGTCAGCAATAATACCACTTGCTACGTTGTCGATAATTAAATCAAACTCCACATTTTTGATCTCAATCTTTGCGTTTAATTTTTCCGCTACGCGGTTGATGATGTCTACATCCACTCCTACGATTTTGCGATTATCATAATATTCAAACGGCGCAAAAAACGCATTCGTCTCTACAATGTAGTCATAAGTCTCTATACTCTGCACAAAAAAGTAGGTCATCACCCCTATGCCGGCCGCTGCCAGTACGGCTATCATCTTCGGCCAAGTAAACACCTTCCGCCACCTATTATTTTTAGACTTCTGCGCCATATTCCTATTGTACCACAAAACCGTAAGCAAAAACATTGACAAAATATGCTTTTTATGCTACAATAAAGAGAGTTGGCGATAACGGCCAACTCCTGTACCTTAAAATGAGATTTTAGGGATTTTCTCCTAGTATCTTGTAGCTCGCCCCGGTTACTATTCTAGCAACCAGCGCGAGCTACAAGCTCAAATATTTTTCTAGGAGGAATAGCAATGGAGAGAGACAACATAGAAAAAGCCGCAAAACTGCTGGCCGATTTCGATATGTCAGAGGCCGCCGACTGCCAAGTTTATATTTACTTTTACGACAGAGACGCCAAACAGGTGTTTTCGTACGAAAAGAATGGCGCTTATACCGACAGAGCTTTTTTAACATGGAGTCAGGATAAGTGGAAAGAGTTTATTAACAAAGGTGCCAAGCACTATCTTGGCATATCAAAATTCTCGCCCGACGAGGTGCTGTCTGTTATTATCAAATTCAAGATACACGACAGACCGAGTGCAAACAAATACCACGTCGAAGCGTCAAACCTTTCCCGTTGTGGCTTCAACCGCATTTTGGTTTGCGAACCTGGCGGAAGAGTCAGAGAGTTATCTCTCGCTTTCAAAGAAAAGCAACAGGTTTGCAGCATTGATAAAGTCGTCGGCATCGCTAACTCTGGCACTGTAAACAACAGGCTTACTGAAGTCCCCGGCATTTTACCGCGCTGCTGTATTCTATCAGCAGAGGAAATCGCCAAAAATCTCATTTGATTCATCTCACCTCAAGGAGGCCCCCGGCCTCCTTTTTACATTTTTACCTCGCCACACACCGTACAGAAAAGCCTAAATCTTTGCGATTACTAAGACTTGGCTTAACGCCGTTATTGAGAAGGCTCATGGTGTAGGTATTAGACCTGCTAGATACCGTACTAGACTGATAATTACCGTCTACCCCCACGCTATTAAGAGCTTCGTTATATGTATAACCAGACTTAGTGGACCACAGAGGCTCAGATAGCCAGTTGGCGTCGGTGCTAGTTTGGCTATTGTTATATAGATTATTCAACCTTGCAAACTCATTAGTAGAACCAGCATCACTTGCGGATTGGCTAGATATAGTAGGTAGTCTCCAACCTTTAGGGCATATAGAGTTTTTAGGGTTCTTAGATATATCACTTAACGTATCTTGTGTTAATGAAGAAGAGTTATTAGAAGCTATAGCTGCAGTCCAGTTATAGTAATTACCCAATGATATATGCCCAGTTTCTGTGTTATCTGTTTTGCTCGCGGAATACGGTACCGTATTGTTATTTACCCAACCAGTCACAGTAGAACCAGCAAAGCTTATAGTGGCAGCAGTGCTTGCTGGTGTCCAGTAAATAATATTTCCATTACTAGTATATCCGTCTTGGTATTCACGATAGCTGTTGGTAGATGCATTATATAATATATTCAAATCCGTAGTATTAGAATTAAGTGTAGTATTAGCTGTTATATCAAAATCTAAATTCTGTGTCATCCAAATATTTCCGTCTTTTAGTTTTGTTACCCAATAAATCTTACCGTCTCTAATATCTATTGCTTGTACGCTTTCTTCTTCGTCTAAATCATTCTTCCAATTAGCGACTTCCTGCATAATGAAATAGCTGGTGTCAGGCTCTGCTGCTGAAGGATGTGTTAATAGATACTTTACTTGTCCTAAATATGTACCTGCTGCTTGAGTAGGAGAGATATATGTAGCATAAGTAGTAGTAAAGTTAGAACCTTCCTTCATGTCAGTAGTAGAAGAAGGTATAGTAGCTACTTTAGTCCAAGTAGTAGGCACTGTAGAATAGGAGTTAAATGGAGAAATAATAGTAGGTGGAGTAGTAGAAGTAGAAGTAGAAGTATCACCTTCCTTTAAAGCTAGTTTCATAGCCCAGTTAGATGTATCACCTGAAGTAGCTGTGCCACTACTTATATTACTGCCATTACTACCAACCAATGTATTATTACCTTCACTATTTAAGCTATCACCAATCGCATAGACACTATAACCATTTTTGTCATTACAAAAGGTAGATAGTGCAGTAGTTCCTATATCAGACCTATAAGTACCATTGATAATACTAGCACTATGAGCTTCATCTACAGAACTAGATAAAGTACAAGATGAAGGGACTGATATGGCTAGACTGTCTGAAGAAGATACGCGAGCAGAAGAATGAGGAATGGCGAAGCCGAGAATTAAGGCGGAAATGACGAGGAGAGGTAACGAAACAACTAGAGTGTTTCTGAAGAAATGATAATAGAAGTCCGTATAACTGCCAGTTTTGTTGCTTTTATTATTTGTATTACTTTTGCCCATTTTCCTACCTCTCTTAGTTTTGGCTTGATTAACTAGTCTTTGCATAATTCATTAATGTTGAGGGACATAAAGGCAAAATCTGCCCTTGGCAGATTCTTGCCGCCGAAAGGGCGGAGTGATGTGATAAAATTTATTATCACATCACGTAGCTCCCGAAACATAATGAATTACGCAAAAGTGCTTTTAGCTTGTGGTGCCACTTGTAAACGGGGTATATTACAAAAATGGCACCGCAAGGGGTGCAATAAACCGAAGACTTGTATCAACCAAAGACCGATATAAGCATCAGATACCTTACGGCGCCATCTCCATGCTTAAACGATCTCTGGTTATAAAAATTGTTGATACTCTCGTATCTTCGATTTATTGCATTTTAATTATATCGTATTTATCTCCCCCAAGTCAACAAAAAAATGGTGACCCCGGTGCGAGTAAGCCTTCGCTACGCGAAGTCTTCCCACCGGGTGTCGCCTCAATAAATCTAAAACAAGTTTTAGATTTATGCTCGCCTCCTACGGCGGGCGAGCTAAAGTTCGCCTCGCACCTCACAGAATACCAAAATATAAAATAAAATCCCTTCGGGATTTCATCTTATATTTTGGTGACCCCGGTGCGAGTCGAACGCACAACCTTCTCCTTAGGACGGAGCCGCTCTATCCATTGAGCTACGGAGCCAAGCAAACTCAAATATGTTATAATTATACCATATGAACGACGCAAAGGAGGAGATAAAATCCCGACTAGCGGTGGAAGATATAGTAGGGCAGTATGTGGAGCTAAAACGAGCCGGCCGCAATTTAAAAGGTCGTTCACCTTGGGGTGTGGACAAAACTCCTAGTTTTATGGTTTCGCCCGAAAAGGGCATTTGGCATGATTTTTCCGCTAATAAAGGCGGCGACATTTTTACCTTTGTTATGGAAGTAGAAGGCATTGGCTTTCGCGAAGCGATGGAAAAACTCGCCGCCCAGGCTGGAGTAGACCTTACCAAATATCGCGGTGGCGACCCCCAGGTTTCCCGCAAAAAAGCCCGCGCCCGCGAAGCTCTTACCCTAGCTACTAAATATTACCAAATTTGCCTTACCCGCAGTAAAGATGTTTGTGAATATGTATTTTATAAACGCAACCTCAACCGCAAAACCGTAGCCGAGTTTAAAATTGGCTACGCTCCCGCTAGTGGCAAAGCCCTTACCACTGCTCTTAAAAAACGCGGCTACACGGAAGAAGAGCTAAATGCTGCCGGGCTCTTAAATCGTTTCAAATCCGATATGTTTCGCGACCGCATGATGGTGCCGTTTATCGACACCACTGGTAATGTAATTGGTTTCACTGCCCGTATTCTCGGCCAGGGCGAGCCAAAATATCTCAATACTCCCGAAACTTTGCTTTTCAACAAATCTAAATTCATTTTTGGTCTACACCAGGCCAAAGAATCTGTCCGCCGTAATGGTTTTGTGGTAATAGTAGAAGGGAATATGGATGTGATTTCCAGCCACCAGGCTGGAGTGAAAGAGGCAGTAGCTACGTCTGGTACTGCCATGACCGAGCAACATCTCAAAGCCTTGTCTAATCTCACCTCAGACATCCGCCTGGCTTACGACGGTGACTCCGCCGGCATCAAGGCCACCGAACGCGCCATTATGCTAGCTGGTAACCTAGGTATAGATCTCACTGTAATTTCTGATTATCATGGCGCCAAAGACCCAGACGAACTCATCCAAAAAGACCCTACCCTCTGGCAAGCTGCTGTGAGTAAAAGCGTACCAGCCGTAGACTGGCTACTCAAAAAATACGAAGAAAGCGTAGATTTAAGCTCTGCTCCTGGCAAGCGCAAATATTCCGACATTGCACTCAAATTATTAGATTATGTGAAAGACGAAATAGAACGCGCTAGCTACGAAGAAAAAGTTGCCAAAAAATTAGACGTAGAGGTGGCAGTACTCCGCGAAAAGGGTGAAAGATTGAACAAAAAATTAGAACAGTCCAGTAAAAAATATCTTAAAAAGCCTAAAACCGAGGCCAAAAGCGATACGGTAAAAAAGCTAGAAAACAGCCTCCTAGCTCTTAAAATCTTCGGTGGCGTTAGTAAAGTGCAAATCCCTCTCGAAATCCCTGAAGACGACACTCGCCTAGCCGAGCTCGAGCTCATTTTCAATTCCGAACACCAGCTTCCCGCCGACAGCACTAGTTATGAACGCGAAGCCAGGGAATTACTAGTCCGTTACAATTCTTTAGTCACCAAGCAAAAAATTAAAGAGCTGAGTGAGAAATTAGATGAGCTAGATGAAAATGACGAAGAATACGAAAAAATCTTACGTGAAATCAGAAACTTGCAAAAACTCTAAAATTAGATTATACTAGGCTTAATGAGCTCCAAAAAAGATAACATTTTGACTGCAAAAGATATAACTGCAGACTTAGACGAGCCCCAGAATGACGATCTCGAAAACGAAGAAGAACTCTCCGATGAAGAGCTAGCCATTACTGCCGAAAACGTTGACGCCTTTGCCGACGACAGCGTACGTTTGTATTTGCGTGAAATTGGTAAAATCCCTTTGCTTACTCCCGAAGAAGAGGCCGAGCTGGCTCAGCGTATCGTCAAGGGCGATAAAAAGGCCAAAGATAAAATGGTCGAGAGCAACATGCGCCTTGTGGTATCTATTGCCAAGCGCTATGGTGGCCGCGGCCTAGATTTTCTTGATCTTATCCAAGAGGGAAACACCGGTCTACTTCGTGCTGTCGAAAAGTTCGACCCCGACAAAGGCTTCAAATTTTCCACCTATGCTACTTGGTGGGTGCGCCAGGCCATTACCCGCGCCATTGCCGACCAAGCCCGTACTATTCGTATCCCAGTGCACATGGTAGAGACCATCAATAAAGTATTGCGTACCACCCGTAAACTTACCGTCGAGCTTAACCGCGAGCCCACCAACGAGGAAATCGCAAAAGCTCTAGATATGGAGCCCGAGAAGATCGATTACGTCATGCGTATCAAACAAGACATCGCTTCGCTCGACGCTTCCGTTGGTCGCGACGGCGACGACGAAGATTCCGTTCTCGGCGACTTCGTAGAAGACGAAGACCGCGACAGCCCCGAAGATTCCGCTGCCAACCAGATTCTTAAAGAGCAACTTTCCGAAATTATTGCCACACTTACAGATAGGGAACAAAAGATCATCCGCCTACGTTTTGGTATTGGTGGCGGCCGCCCGCATACACTAGAAGAAGTTGGCAACGAATTCGATGTCACTCGTGAACGTATCCGCCAAATCGAGGCCAAGGCTCTATCCAAGCTTCGCAAAAATAAGGACACCAAAAAATTACACGATTATTTAAAGTGAGGAATTTTCGAATGAAAAAAACACTACTGGGTCTTCTTACAACGTTTGCTGGTAGCATTGCGAATATTACTTCGGTTTTCGCTAAATGCAGTGAAGCAAAATTGAAACAAGGTTGTGTAAGCACTGCTATTCTAGGTGATGGTTGCGTCTGCGATAAAAACGGCAGTAGCGTCATTCATATCCTCAGCTTAGTCGTAGATATCATGTCTATCGGCATCGGCATTCTTGGTGTTATTGGTATTACGATTGTAGGTATTCAGTATCTCACCGCTGGCGGTAGCGAAGAAAAAACCCGCAAAGCCAAACGCCGGATGTTTGAAATTGTTATTGGCATAGTTGCCTACGTTTTGCTTTACACGCTCCTTAAATGGCTTTTGCCGGCAGGCATCAAATAAGGTGCAAACATGCAACGCCTCCTCATAGTTTATAATCCACGTTCTTCACGTTTTGCCGATGTCAAAAAAGATGTCCTCACTCCTGCCCAAAACCTCAAAGGCTATCTTATCGGCAAATACGAGGTAGAACAAACTAATCTCGAGGCCAACATTACCAAGCTTTCTAAACTCATCCAAGACGGCGACTTGGTAATTTCTGCCGGCGGTGACGCCACTGGTATTATTGCGTCTAACGGTGTTCTTAAATCCGGCAAAGACGCCACCTTGGCGGTGTTGCCTTACGGCAATTTCAACGACCTTTCTCATACCCTTGGTACGAGTAAATTGGAAGACATTATTAATAAACCTGCGAGGTCAGGACCCGTTCAGAGACTATATCCATTAGAAATTATCGTGGATGGCAAATTCTTTCGCTATGCCACCTGTTATGTTACTATCGGCATGATGGCAGAATCCGTCAAGATCTACGATCAGCCCAAAATGCGTAAAAAGCTCAAAACATCATTTGGCCGCAAAATTAGTTCTTACACGGATCTTGCCGGCTGGTATTTTAAATATCGTCACAAAAAACAGTTCCTGCCAGATTTTAAATTAAACGGCGAACTACAGCCCAAAAATACTTCAGATTATGCTGCCGTTAATGGTCGCTTCTTGGCTCGCGTTTTAAAAAGTACGCCATATTATCAAAATCCCCACACATTTCTGCACGAAACAGATCGCCTTACCAACTTCTGGCGTCTTGCCAAACTCATAACAAAAAGCATCTTTTTCCGCATCGCCAATGCCGAAACCACACATGACAAAATAGAGCTTCTAGAGCCAGCCACCATAGAGCTTCAAGCCGAAGGTGAGTATAAAGTTTTCAAAAATATCAAACAAATTGAAATTAAGAAAAGCGATAAGTTTATTAAGGTTATCCATAAGTAGGAGATTATCATGCAGCAAAACCCAGATTTTATTAAAATTATTGAGTACATGAAGGCTCATTGGCCTAGCCAGGTCAAGCCAGAATGGCAGGTAAGTTTGCCAGAATACCCAGCACTTGTGCAAAAAGTACTTGCGGATTTTACTATGGCTGCCACCAAAAACCGCCATCTTATCCGCATCGCCGGCCTTTCTGGCTCTGGCAAAACCACTCAAATCCTCCCCGCCGTAGAAGCCTACTGCGAGAAAAACGGCTACGAACCTATCCTTATTGCTGCGCGCCGTTTCGTAGAATATCACCCGCATTATCAAGAAATCAAAGATTTTTATGGCGATGCTGATCTTCGCAAGATGACAGACGAATTCGCCACCATTATGCTCTTTCTCACTCTCACCGAACTTCTGAAAAACGGCTATGATATAGTACTAGATGTCACCCTGCTAGACCCAGAGATAGAAGCTATGCTTTTAAAAACTATCAAAGCCACCCAGTACGAAATGTTGCTTCTAATGATTGCCGTTTCGCCTGCAGTCACTGCACATTTCTTAGCTGGTCGCGCTTGGCGCCATACTAAAGAAACCGAAGCAGAATTTATCCGTGCCACTTCGCACGCACTAAATTTCTATGCCGAGCACGCCCCGGATATGCATATTATTTTATGGAGTGTTTACGACAAGCCGCCTATCTACGACGGCCCGATTAAAGGTTGTCTGGATATTTTTAGCGAATATTCTGCTCGCGAAGATTTGCCAAAAGACGACGACGCCGCCCGCCGCGATGCTAAAATCGCCTACCTCACGAAATAGCAGGGAATTATAGTTTAATTAAGTGTTGTAATTTTTACAACACTTAATTTTGTATGGTTATGGTACAATAAAAATGTTACAGTCTAGTAAATTAAGAGTATTAGTGCTTTTAATTTGTAAATTAATCAAAATTTAAACGGCACCGTAAGGAGCTAAGTTTTGGTTAGTTTACACTAATGCAATTACTAGGCTGTAACACCCTTGCGGTGCCATTTTTGTAATATACCCCGTTTACAAGTGGCACCACAAAGAAAGGTACTTTTATATCTTTAGCGGGTCCTGGCACTCACATTCTATCTCGGGGCGCGTCCGCCCGGCCCGTCGCCATGGGCGGGCGGCGCTACTTTTCGCCTTGCCAGGCTCCGAACCCCCTTCACTAGAATATGAGTGCCACCCGCTAATAGATATATGTAATACAAAATCAAGCCAAGAGAGGTAAGTAAAATGGGTGACAAACAATATAAAACAAATAATAGCTATACAGATTTCTTTTATTACGCATTCCGCAATATTCTTGTCATCAGTATCCCATTAGTTATTATTTCTGCATTAATATTATCTCTCCCTCATTCCTCTGCTAATAATTCTGGCTCAGATACTTTAACTCTTACTTTATCTTCTTCTTGTACTATGTCTAGTACAGTAGATATAGAACATAATGGTAGTTTAACTAGTGGTACTTATATACAGAATATAGGACAAACTACTATAAAAACACTATGTAATGATGGCAATGGTTATGCAGTATATGCTAATGGATATAGTAATAATGAAGAAGGCAATAATAAACTCATTAATACAGAATACCCACAATATAGTATAGATACCGGATTAGCAATGAGTGGTCTTACCTCTACTTGGGCAATGAAGTTAAATAATATAGAGAATGATCCTTCTCCTACTCCACCTACTATAGAAAGTGATTATAATAATACTTATGGCTTAGTACCAAGTTATTGGACTAAGGTAGCATCTAGGCAATCTGGTACTACGGATATGGCACAAGGGTCTAGCTTTACTACTACTTATGCTGTATATGCTAGTTCTAGCCAATATGCTGGGACTTATCAGGGGCAGGTGAAGTATTTACTAACACATCCAGCCTATCCGCCGGCATTTCGTTATATGCAGGACATAGCTAAATGGAAAAATGAATTAGCTATGGAAGAGAGTGTACAGGCTATAGACACGCGAGATGGTAAACAATACTGGGTAACTAAACTAAAAGATGGGAATGTTTGGATGACGCAAAACCTAGATTTAAATCTAAATACCTACATAAATAACCAGGGTCAGGAAGTGATGAAACCACTAACTTCGGAAAACACGGATTTGAACGACGCAACAAGTTTAGAATATCAAAATGGCTATTCCGATACTAACAATATAATCTATTGGACGCCAGCCGTTTCTGCAAAAACCATAAATTTCAACGGTGACAGAGATACAATTGTTTCGGACTGGCTCTTATCCAATACATTTCCAGCTTCTGCTAATAAAACAGACGATACTGGGGTAGGTCGCTTCTCTATAGGTAATTTCTATAACTGGACAGTAGCAATAGCTAGCAATGATAGCTCTTCATTTATAGCCAATACATATAATAATGTAAATAATAATCCAAAGAATTCTATCTGTCCCAAAGGTTGGCGCCTACCCACTATATCCGATCAGTCCGAAGCGGCAGCTAGTTCCACTAATAATTTCGCAAGGTTAAACTACCTCTATAATAGTGGCTCGGTTAACAATGGTACACAATTACAAATAAAACCTCTGTGGTTCAACACGAGGGGATTTATTAGTAATACCTCTCCCAGTAAATATGTACGAGACACAGAAGGATTTTACTTATCCAGTACGAATGGCAATAATACAAACATCTATCTTTTTAATTTCTCGAACACTAGTGTAGGTACAGCTCAGCTGTGGTCGGGCGGCAGTAGACTCGCTGGCCTAAACGTTCGCTGTGTTGCCAGATAGTAAACGAGCGACCGAAACCTAGATTTCTCAAACTTCAAAACTTTCTTATTCCGCAACATATAAAATTACCCATATAAAAATTACAACATTACAATTTTCGTGAGTAGAGCTTGCCTTCGCGAACGAAAATCTGCCTAATGTTGTAATTTTTATCTTGGCGTAATTTTATCGTTAAGGAAAAGAAAGTTTTGGAGTTACAACAAAATATGGGTGCGGACAGGCCCCGTCTATTTCGTAGGCGCAAACAAAAAGTTAGTTTTGAGATATAGACGAAAAGAAAGACCTATAACTGATTCAAATTTATCTCTGGGAAATTCGTGCGGATATGGTCTGCATACCCCGCATCTATATGCTTCCACGCTAATTTCATTCTATCCACTTCTTCCGCCTCATCCGCAAACTGCGCGAGAAACACTTTTTCAAACTCTTCTGGCACTGGCCGAGACACCATCCGTGCCACATCCATATTTGGATTACCCGTGCCAGCAAAACAAAAATCTATCACCCCCACTACGCGGTCATTTTTATCCAACAAAATATTACCTAAGTTCAAATCGCCATGTACCAAATTTTGTGTTTCAGTTTCTTTAATATATTTATGGTCTGCATCTATATGTTTATCGTAATGCTCATAATCCAGCTCGTGCAAAAATTGGCTCAAAGGATATTTTACCTTTTCTGGTGCCTCGCGTAAATCTATGCCGGAAAGCTCTTTAATAAACTTAGCCACGTCATATGCTACGCCAGTTAGCGCAGTGTGAGATAAATGATAAATTCTATCTCCTAACGTATAGCCTTCTATCTTTTGATGTACAGAATAAGGTCGTTTCTTCTCATCATAATGCAGTTCCATCTGTGGAGTATAAAAACTTGTTTTGCCATCTACAAAATTACATACAGTAGCATCTTTCACGATCATTTTAGACCAAAAAGGATTGCGCGGAAATCTAAAAAAATACGCACCATCATTAGTGGTGACTTCAATAACAATATTAGTCCAACCTGTAATAATATGTTTGGTATTTTCAATTCGTTTATCAGGGAAAGTTTCCGCAATAATTCTGTCTAACGGATCTTTAGTGGTAAAAAAGTTTGCCATACTTTATTATACCATATGATGGTCCCCATCGTATAATTCATTGATATCGAGGAACATAAAGGCAAAATCTACCAAGGGTGGATTTTGCCGCCGAAGGGGCGAAGTGATATGATAAAATCCATTATCATATCACGAAGCTTCCGAGATATAATAAATTATCTATAGTTTTACTATGATATACTATTACTATGGACAACGTAAAAATCTTAGCCATCGTTGGGATGAGTGGCAGCGGTAAATCCGTCGTAGTAGATTATCTTACCGCAAAAGGTTATCCTAAGGTCTACTTTGGCGGTATGATCTATAAAGAAATGGAAAAACGGGGAATTGCTCGCACCGAAGACGGCGAGAGCGAAAAAAAATTCCGCGAAGAAATTCGTGCCACAGAGGGCAAAGATTGGGTAGTACGCCAAGTTATAGCTGAAACCAAGGACTTAATTAATGCTGGCCAAAAACGTATCGTGCTAGATGGCGTTTATTCCTGGACAGAATACAAAACCTTAAAGCATGAATTTCCTAAAAATATGATTTTCCTCGCTGTGGTAGTAGATAAGAAATTACGATATGAACGTGTGGCACATCGTCCTGGTCGGTCTTTTGATTCTGTCGCTATTCGCGAACGCGATCGTTCCGAAATTGAAAACCTAGAAAAAGGCGGCCCTATTGCTGCGGCAGATTATTACATTTTAAACAACGGCACAGTTGAAGAAATGCAAAAAGATCTCGATAAAATTTTGAAGGAGATTGAATTTTGAGCGACGCGTCCAAGCTCACATCTGTCGCTTATAAAAAGGGCAACTGGATGCGATATACCTTGTGGGGGGTTGCTGCCGTCTGTATTGCGGTGCTTTTTTCTACATTTTTTAACATGATGAACGGCGAAATATCCGCCGCAGTCCCGCCTAACTATAAATTTGCCGTTACTGACAATTACAACGCAGGCAGCAATATCCGCACCACATACTATGTGTATGATAATCGTATTTTTGTGGAGGACGAGGGTTTTGAAAGCACCTCCGTCAACCGCACAGTTATGATTTATGATGGCATCAATACTGCATCTTTAGAATTAGATGAAGAAGATACGATTGATATTTGCGAGCTTGGAACTTGTCATCAGGTGCCAAAAGTTCTTTCTGTTATTAAACAATTAATTTCGCGCCGCCCTGGCCGGGAATATTTGGGGTTATAATGAAACGTTTAGTCTTAATAGATGGGAAATCAGTATTCTACCGCGGATATTACGCTATGGGGCCGCTGAGCCTTTCTGATGGCACGCCTACGGGCGGCGTTTATGGTTTTGCCGCTATTGCTATGGAGATTGTCCAAAAATTAAACCCCACCAAAGTAGTAGTAGCTTGGGATTCTAAGACTTCCACCTCGCGTCGCCGAGCAATTTATCCAGAGTACAAAGCTGGCCGCATTAAGCCTGGTGACGATTTTTACACACAAATCCCACTTCTAGAGGCGCTTATTCATGATCTTGGCTGGAATTTTGTAGAAATAGACAACTATGAGGCAGACGATATTATTGGCACGCTCAGCCGCCAGGCAGACGAAACACTAGACCCCTCTGGCCAATGTGATTACGAGACCTATATTATCTCTTCCGATTTGGATATGTTGCAGATTGTAGATGAAAACACCCATATGTGGCGTATTCTCAAAGGTTTTTCTAATATCGAACAAATCAACGTGGCCGAAGTAGAAGCTAAATATGGCATCAAAAAGTCCCAATTTCTAGATTTAAAATCTTTGAAAGGTGATTCTTCTGATAATATTCCTGGTGTACCCGGTATTGGTGAAAAAACTGCTGCAAAATTATTAAACGAATACGGCACGTTAGATGGTATTTACCAAAATATAGATAAAATCACCGGCTCTACCCACGCTAAGCTCGAAGCGGGGAAAGATAGTGCCTATATGTCACGCCAGCTCGCTCAAATTATGTTTGACGCCCCTGTGGACCTTACCAGCCTGCAGGACTTTCATTTCGACCGCGCTCAGGTTATTGTTGGTTTGAAGAAACTGGAATTCAATTCGCTAATCAGAAAGATTGATGCTAATAAAATGTCGGAAGATATTCTTTCGCGACCTTCCGCGACTAACGAGGAGCGGGGGAGCGAAGTTTCGCCCATAACGATGGGCCGAAACGAGCGCGTCACGAAAGAATTATCTCCGGCGTCTACTGGGAACAAAAATTTGATTATTGGCTGGGATATCAAAACCATCATGCATGGCAATCAAAAAATTGCCGATGAAATTCTATCCGGCAAGTCTTTTTGGGATCTTTCCCAGGCCGCCTTCCTCTTAAACCCTCTCTCTCGTGAGCAACCTACCTTATCCGTCCCAGAAGAAGAATACCAGACTCAAAAATCCGCGCTCGCGCAATATCCTAAACTATTGCAGGTACTCACCGAACTAGATTTGCCGCTCATCCCAGTCCTATACAAGATGGAAAAGAAGGGCATGTTAATAGATCGCTCCTATTTTGCCAATCTTAGATCAGAATACACCGCTGAAGTCTCCCGTATTGAACAAGAAATTTATACACTTGCCGGCAAAGAGTTTAATCTTAATTCGCCTTATCAGCTTGGTGATATTCTCTTTACTACACTCGGCCTTCCTACTAAGGGTATCAAGAAAACTTCTCGTGGCTATTCCACCGGCGCCAAAGAGCTGGACAAATTAAAAGATTTGCACCCTATCATTGCCAAGATCATCGAATATCGCGAAGCAGCCAAGTTACTCTCTACTTATATTATTCCTATGCCAGATCTAGCAGATCAAGAAAATCGTATCCACACTACCTTCACTCAAAACGTCACTGCTACTGGTCGTCTTAGTTCCAAAGATCCTAACCTTCAAAACATTCCCGTCCGCACCGATGAGGGCAAACGCATTCGCACTGGTTTTGTTGCGCCAGCGGGCAAAGTGTTGGTTTCGGCGGACTATTCTCAATTTGAGTTGCGCTTGGCTGCTATCTTGTCAAACGATGCCGCGCTCATCAATGATTTTAATGCCGATATAGACATCCACACCAAGACCGCCGCCGAGGCTTTCGGCGTACCATTTGACAAGGTCACCAAAGACCAGCGCCGCGCCGCCAAGGTGATTAATTTTGGTATTCTTTATGGTATGAGCGTGAAGGGTCTGGCCGAGGCTGCTAAAATGTCCATCCTTGAGGCCAAGCAATTCATCGATAATTACTTTGAGCTTCGCGCCCCCATCAAGCGCAAGCTAGAAAGTATTTTAAAACAGGCCCGCGAGCAAGGCTATGTCGAAACTTTCTATGGCCGCCGCCGCCCTACGCCAGATGTCAAATCTTCCAACTTTCTCATCCGCCAGGCCGCCGAACGCGCTGCTCAGAATATGCCTATCCAGGGTACAGAGGCCGATCTCATGAAGCGCGCCATGATTAACATAGATAAGGCTCTCCCCGCTGGCGCCGAACTCGTGATGCAGGTGCACGACTCTCTTATTGTAGAATGCGATGAGGCTATCGCTAAAGACGTTGCTAAAATCCTCGAGCAACAAATGGGGTCCGTCGCCCCCGAGTTCAAAATCAAGCTCGCTGTCGATGTCACCATCGGCCACAACTGGGGTGAATTGTAGACTCAGGTCTCATTGTATAATTTACTGCAATCGAGGAACATTAAATCTACCAATTTGTGTAAAAAAATGCACAAATTGAACTATTCGAAAAAATCAAATAGTTCAAAGTGTAGACTATTTTATAGAACTGATACGTAATAGATAATAGTATGATATGATATAGCTATGGAAAAGGGAGTCGAAATTTATAAAGTAGCCAAAGGCGAAGTAATATTTAATGTCGATGCCGCAGGAGAAACTATATGGGCTACTCAGGCGCAAATAGCGCAACTTTTTGAAACTGGTCTCCCTACTATTAATTATCATCTTAGCAAGATTTATAGTGACCATGAACTCGATGAAGCTCGAACTGCGAAAGAAATTTTCGCGGTTCGCAAAGAAGGGAATCGCGAAGTTCGCCGCAAAATTAAAGTTTATAATCTCGACGCCATCATCTCTGTGGGTTATCGCGTGAATTCTAGAAAGGCCACCGATTTCCGCATCTGGGCCACCAAGGTCCTCCATCATTATGTGGTAGATGGCGCCGCCATCAACGAAAGAAGACTCAAAGAATTGGACGCCAAAAAACTCCGCGAGCTAGAAGGCACCCTAGGTATAGTCAAGCGTTTAGTTGCCGCGTCAGAATTATCCGCCGGCGAAGCGGGCGGTATCCTCGAAGTCATCACTAAATACGCCCCCAGTTTCAAAGCTTTGCAAGAATTTGACGAAGGCCACATCTCCTTCGCGAAAGGAAAGAAGGCCACCAAAACCCTCACTCCTTCCGAGTGTATAAATATTATAGCACAGCTTAAGCGTAATGTCAAGGGCGACGCACTCTTTGGCCAGCCTCGCAGTAGCGCCTTCGAGGCCAGCCTCAATGCCATCTCGCAAACTTTTGACGGCCAGGATGTTTACCCATCTATTGCCGAAAAGGCCGCTAACCTCCTGTATCTTGTCATTAAAGATCACCCCTTTTACGATGGCAATAAGCGTATCGGCGCTTTGCTTTTTGTAGTTTTTCTTACTATCAACGATTATCACCTCACTAAAAATGGCGAAACCAAAATCAGCGACCGCGCCCTCACCGCCCTGGCTCTCCTTATCGCCGAATCCAATCCATCAGAAAAGGGCCTCCTCGTGGCCCTCATCTGTAAACTTCTCGAAAACTAGCTTAGTCAGCAACCCGTTTACCGTGTCGCGTAAGCGATATTGTGCTCCATAGCCTGAGTTTCTAACGCCACTAGTCTCTCGGCATCGTTAACTGCGGAATTCACGGAGTGCTTCACGCGTGCGTGCTCTTCAGCCTTTTTAGCATCGTTCCAGCGATCCAAAGTACCCACTAGGTAGCCAGTAATCCGACGTAGTCTTTCAAACTTGCCTTCATCAAAATACTCTGCGTGCGCATCAAAATACTCTTTCATCGCTTTATCACCGGCTTTTTCACCGATTAATTTCATTCCAACCTCTACCAAGCAGGACACGTGCATTGTCTCGTATTGATCAAACTCCGCTAGCGCCTCTTTTGCCTCTTTTTCGGATACCTTAGTGTATTTGCTGAGTGACTTTACAAACCTTTTGATGTCAAAATTTTCGGCGTCGTTAGGATTGCGATAAATAATTTTTTTCATGGTTTTCCTTTTTTCGGCGTTCCCGCCCGTTAAATTTATTTTAGTATTACCGTTATGTTTTTCATTATAACCCCACATATAGTGTGCGTCAAGCACTTTTTTACGCTAAATGTGGTGTTTTTGTGCAAAATTGTGGAAAACTTTGGTTTTTGTTTTGCAATTCACTACATTGAGGAGCATAAAGACTAAATCTGCGATTTGGTTTGCTAAACTTCACAACTCTATTTTTGAAGCATTTGAAATCGCCCATATAATTTTTACAACTCTACGGCTCGAGAACTAGACAGTACCAGTTTGATTACAGTAGGAGCTGAGAGAAAAGAAAGTTTACTTTCTTTTCCGAAGCGACGCCCTGTAATCTTTCGAGTTGCCTAGTGTTGCTAAAAATTATCTTGGCGCGCATTTCAACCGCTGAGAAAAAATACGAGTTTTGAAGTTAATACCAAGCGCCTATTTCGTAAAATATGCTAAAATATAGGGAAAGGAGAATTATGCCGGAGTTGCCAGAAGTAGAAACCATTCGTCGTGGGCTGAAAGATTTTATTTTGAGTAAAAAAATTAAGAAAATTGAAGTTTTTTGCGATAAATCTTTTCAAGGCCAACCAGAGAACGCTGAGAACCACACTATTAAAGACATCCGCCGCTTTGGCAAAGCCCTGATTTTAGATTTAGATAACGACATCTCGCTAATGATTCACCTGCGTATGACCGGCCAGCTCATCTACGATGGCGCCAAAAAAGAGCGCTATGCCGCCGGCCACCCCAGCGACAATTTCACGGACAAACTCCCCAACAAACAAACCCGCGTCCTCTTAAAATTCGCAGACGGCACCCTTTATTTCAACGACCAACGCAAGTTTGGCTTCATCAAAATTCTCGAAACTAAAGACGTCGCAAACGATTCTTTCATCAAAAAACTCGCCAAAGAGCCTTGGGTCATGACCGCCGACGAGCTTTACGATAAATTCCAAAGGCATAAAAATTCGCTCATTAAACCCACCATTTTAGACCAATCCATCATCTGCGGCCTCGGCAACATTTATGCCGACGAAGCCCTTTTCGCTGCCGGCATTCACCCCGAGCGCCGCTGCGGCACCATCACCAGGGAAGAAACAACCAAACTATTAGAATTCGCCTGCGCAGTAATGGATAAATCTATTGCATCTGGCGGCTCCACTATGGCCACCTACGTCAAGGCCGACGGCACCAAGGGCGACTACCTCGAAAAATTCGCTCAAGTCTTTCACCGCGAAGGTCAGCCCTGTCTAAATTGTGGCACCGAAATTATCAAAATTAAGGTCGCCGGTCGCGGCACTCATATTTGCCCGCGCTGTCAGGAGCTAAAATGATTAAATTTTTCTACGGCGACGACCGCGTCCGTGCTAAGCGGGCGATTGAACAATTTCTTGGCACCACAAATTACGAAATTATCGAAGGTGCTGAGCTAGACCCCGCTGATCTCCCCAGTATTTTCCTGGGTAACTCGCTTTTTGCCACTAATCGCACCATCCTCATTCGCGACCTCACCATAAATAAGCCAACTTACGAAAAACTTCCGGATTATCTAAACACCCCGCACCAAATCGCCATTTTAGAACTTAAGCTAGACAAGCGCTCGGCTGCCTACAAATCTTTAAAAGACCAAGTAGAATTCCAAGAATTCACCCTGCCCAAAAACCCTAATTTCAGCCTAGTCTTCGATATCTACCGCACCGCCAAGCACGATGGGCCAAAATCCATTAAAATGTTAGAAAAAATCCAATCCGAAGAAGACCCTATTATGTTTTGTGGCCTTTTGATCTCCCAGGCCCTCAAAGATTTTAAAAACAAGCAGGGGATCAAAGAAAAGAGAGTCCTGAAAGAACTCTCTAAGCTTGATTTAGATTTAAAATCTACTTCTTTGCAACCTTGGCTTTTGGTGCAGTCGTTTTTGCTGCGGCTTTCTTCGTTGTAGCTTTTGCAGCTGGCTTTTTCGCGGCGGTAGCCTTAGTGACAGCTGGCTTAGCAGCCTTCTTTTCCAACTTCACGCCGGCTTTTTTTGCAATATCATGCAACTTGGCCTTGCGGCGCGCAGCAGTATTTTTCTTCATCAAATCTTTTTTCACGGCTTTGTCGTACTCAGATTGTGCCTTAGCAAGAGTTTCTGGAGTAGGATTAGCCTTAAAAGCCTTCAAAGCGGCTTTAATTGCTTTTTTGATTTCTACGTTATGCTCGGTGCGCTTTTCCGCCTGCCGAGCAGCCTTTTTGGCAGATTTAATAATTGGCATTTTCTTCCTATTGAGATTAAAAATTAATGACTTTTGCCTATTATAACTCTTTTCCCAAAAAAAGTAAAGTGAAAAATCCCTAAAACCATCTTGCGAGTTTTAAAAGCTTATGTTAACATTAAATTATGGATCAGGATATAAGTTCAAATCCTACTACTCAGGCACCTACCGCGCCTGCTTCTTCTGATACTTCAGCGCCTAATCCCGCTGTGGCTTTTGCACCGGATGTTCCGGCGGCCCCTGTTACTGATGTGCCCGCAGACACCCCCATTGTGGCGCCAGACCCATCTACTGTTACTGTCCCTGCGCCTACCTCCAACCCCGAAATCCAAGGCGAAGTCGTCAAAAAAATCGCCGAAGCCCAAAATGTTCTCGTCGCTCTTTCTAGCGACCCGTCTGTAGACGAAATGGCCGCCGCTATTGGCCTCTCTTTATTCCTAGACAAGCTTGGCAAGCGCGCTACCGCTATCTATTCCGGCTCTACGCCCAATGCTCTAGAATTTCTAAAGCCCGAAGAAACTTTCGAGACCACCGCCGATACTCTGCAAGATTTCGTCATCGCTTTGAACAAAGACAAGGCCGATCACTTGCGTTACAAACTAGACGGCGACTACGTCAAAATCTACATCACCCCCTATAAAACTCGTATTGGCGAGGAAGATCTAGAATTTTCCTATGGCGACTACAATGTAGATTTAGTTTTGGCTCTCGATGTGGCCAATGGTATTGATCTAGATTCCGCTTTGCGCGAGCATGGCCGTATTATGCACGATGCTGTTATTGTCAATATCACCACCGGTAACCCTGGCCGCTTTGGCGAGATTGAATGGAGTGACAAGTCCGCCAGCTCTGTTTCTGAAATGATCGCCAAATTACTATACAGCATCAACAGTAAAGTCAAAATCGAAAAAGAAGAAGCCACCGCCTTTCTCACCGGTATTGTGGCCGCTACCAACCGTTTTTCCAATGCCAAGACCACACCAGACACTATGCAAGTTGCTTCTCGTCTCATGCAGTCTGGCGCCAACCAGCAGCTCATTTCTAAAAACATCACCCCAGATATAGACAACGAGCTTTATTCACTCTTAGGCGACAACGCACCAAAGCGCGATACCGACCCTACTAAATTGGATATCGAACATGGCAGCGAAGAAAAAACCGACGAAACCAAAGAGGTAGACGCACTAATCACCGAAGAAACCTCTACTCTATTGGATGACCTCAAAGCCGCCGAGGCTAGCCTTGCTACCGCTGGCAGTGAAACTGTACCAGACCTCAACAACCAACCAGTCAAATTAGATAATGCCGCAGATACTGCCACTGTAGAAACTGAATTAAATGCCAATCCCGAAATCTCAGCTGAGTCAGCTGCTGAACCAGCCTCAGAGCCTACTGCTCCGGCAATATCTACCGAGCCAGTTTCTACTCCTGCGCCCGCTCCAGAGCCAGCCGCCGAGCCGGTCTTACCACCAGTAATGCCGCAGTCTGATTTTAACACCGAAGGGCCCACTCCTGCTGAGCCTACCACGGAGCCAGCTATGGGTGAAGAGGGAATTATTGAGGGCGGTGACAAGCCCGAAAAAATCATTCAACCTTCGCCAGATATGGACTTGAGTGCGCCAGACGAAGGCTCTGATAAATACGGCAAAATGCTAGAAGACGCTATCTCTGGCCTGGGCGGTACATCTGCCCCAGCTACTTCCGTAGGCGACAATCCAGCCTCTGCTATGGCCCCGCCAGTAGCTAGTGCGCCAGAAATCAATGGTGTGCCAGAGATGAATTACATGCCTATGCCTGGCGAAGAAGTTTTGCCGCCACCTCCCACTCCACCAATTGACATGTCTACCCCAGCACCAGAAGCTCCAGCAGAACCAGTTACACCTATTCAGCCAGCCACTCCTCCGATGGAATCTACTCCTACATCACTTGGTCCTCAGCCCGCTATGCAAGATCAGGTCTATGCTCCGCAGGCCAACGATCCAGGCGCTTTCAAAATCCCAGGGATGTAATCTTGACATTTTAGCACAAGTATGATAATATTTAGGTGGGGAATAATTTTGCAGTATTGCGTTTTTCTCCAAAGTACGCTATAATAATTTTAACTGGAATCGTAGCTCAGTTGGTTAGAGCGCTGCCCTGTCACGGCAGAGGTCGCGAGTTCGAGTCTCGTCGGTTCCGCCACTATATAAAAATAAGACCTTTGGGTCTTTATTTTTTACACAATAGCTAAGAGCCGTACAATTCACGAACATATTTCGCCCAAATAACGAAACGAATAAAAATCTAAAATTTATTTTAGAGTGAGGAAATTCGGAAGGTTTTTGTAAGACAAAAGTCCAGACTCGTCTTAACTTTCCATTCTATTTACCATTTTTACACTATATCAAAACCAAACAACTTATGTTAAAATAATAGCAAATAGGAGACCAATGGATAACGAGTCAAATAATATAAAGCAAGTCGCAGAGCCGAGCGAAACTACCAATCCGCAAAGCCAAGCAACTGCACCAATATCAGCTAAACCAGTTAAGTCCAACAAGACACTAATTATTATTCTTTCTATTCTTTTGGTTTTATCTTTAGGGGCTGCCGCTACTTTTGCCTATCTATATCTCAACAATAATATGCAAAATACTTCAGTTCCGACTTCAGCCCCAGATACTGTGCCAGAAACTCCAATCTCGAGTGAGATTGAAAAAAATCCTGCCATATCTATCTCCCAAGTCGAATCTTTATTGAAAGATAAATATAAGTTTGATACTTCGACAATGGTCATCTATGATGGGTGGCACAAATATATAGAAAATTTAGATCAATCAAATAAAATTCTTTTTACAATTTATAGAGCTTGGAATGAGAATAAGTTTAGATCAGAGCAATCTACGGATAGCTGCGATCCGATCATTTATAATATAGGCTTCAATGAATTTAATGACTTGTATATTTACTATTTTGGCGATACTGAACCACTAGAAAGAAAAGATTATCGATTTGATTCACTCGTCACAACAGCTATATATAATTCGGATAATGATGGTTTTGATATATATTTTGCAAATTGTATAGGGGGATATTCTACGGAAAGATTGTTAAGCAAAGTTGATAAAGTTACTAATACCGATGATGGCTTTAAAGCTACGGTTCTGGCAGTTACTCTAGATTCTGTAGTCCGGAAAGACGCCAAAGAAGTTCTAGGCCCTGGCATCATTGATGGTGTAGAATATTACGAAATAAATATGACAGATGATGTATTAGAAAAAATTCGCAACAGTCTCTCTGCTTATGAGTTCAACTTCATTGATGATAACGGTGAATATAAGTTGGTCTCTATAGAAAAAATATAACAACTTGCCATATCCCTAAACCTGTGATATAATACACCCAATATGGCTATTAAAGTTACTAGAAAAGATCAAGGTGAGGCGAACGAAAACATTATCCGCCGTTTTAACCGCAAAGTTCTTCAGAGTGGTATGATGCCTCTTAAGAAATCGCAGATGCGCTTTAGTAAACCTATTTCTAAGCGCGAACGCCGCTTAAAGGCTATTATCCGCGAAGCTCGCAAGGCCGAAAAGACCGAGCGCATCAAATTAGGACTTAAGTAAAAGCGCCCCGTTTACCGGGGTACTTTTTTATGGTAAAATAAACAACGAAAAAGGAGAAAAATGATTACACTATTTGGTTTAGCAGGTTCTGGTAAAGGTACTCAAGGTCGCGCTCTGGCAGAAATTTTCGGTTGGCGCTGGCTATCTGTAGGTGAGGCTATTCGCCAAACCAATGAATATGACGATATTATCAACCAGGGCAACATGATCCCAGACGAAGATGTCATCAAGATGATGGGGAAGCAAATCGCCAAAGCCGAAGATGAAGGTTTTGATTTAATTTTGGATGGCTACCCGCGTGACGCCGTGCAGACCAAATGGATTATAGATAACATGCCCGGTAAGTTAGACGGTGCCATCATCCTAGAAGTCCCCAAAGAAGAACTATTAGAGCGTCTAGCGCTCCGTGGTCGCGATGATGATAAAGAACGCGCCAGTATTGAGCGTCGCTTCAGTATCTACGAGCAAAACATCAACGAAATCTTGCCGCTTCTGGAATCAGCCAATATCCCGATTCGGCGCGTAGATGGTGTAGGCCAGGTAGAAGAAGTTACCGCTCGCTTGGTAGAAGTTGCAAAAGAAATGAATCCCAATGCTACCGAGCAAGAAAAAGACGTTAATGGTGGAGAAATCGAGCACAGCTATGGTGAATAAAGAAACTGCAGATGCTAAAACTCTACAAGAAAAAATCACCGCCATGCGCGAGGGCGGCAAAATCCTCGGCAATCTCTTGAGGGATCTTAAAAATTATGTCCAGCCTGGTATGACTGGCAAAGAAGTTGATGCTTGGGTACGCAAAGAAATCGTGAAACGCGGCGCTGGTGTGGCCTACGATATGCTAGAAGAAGAATTTCCTGGTGCCATCTGCATTTCCGTAAACGACGCCCTAGTTCACGGCGCCCCTACGGACGAGCCCCTAGAAGAAGGCGACAAAGTCTCCTTTGATCTAGATATTTATTATAAAGGCTATTTCACCGATTCCGCCTTCACTATGATTGTGGGCGAAAAGGCCAGCCCTGCCGTTAAAAAAATGATTCAGGTTACCGAGTCTTCCATGTGGGAGGGAATTGAGCAAGTCAAACCCGGTGCTCATATCGGCGACATTGGTCATGCGGTAGAAAAAGTGCTAAAAAAAGGTCATCTCGGCGTGATAGAAAATTACATTGGTCATGGTATCGGCAAAACCATGCACGAAGAACCCGAAGTCCCCAACTACGGCAAACGCGGCCACGGCTACAAGCTAGTAGAGGGCGACACTATTTGTATAGAGCCAATGTCTTGTCTTGGTCGCCCGGCCAACTATGTAGACGAAGATAGCAACTGGACTGTCCGCATGAAAGACGGCTCCATCGGCTGCCACTGCGAACACACGGTTCTTGTGACCAAAGACGGCTACGAAGTCCTCACTCTTCCAGACTGAAAAATTATAACAGTAGGCTAAGCATAGTGTTATAATAAAGCTAATGCTTAAGAGTTATTGGCGCGATTGTAGGAAATATTGGAAAATAGTGGAGCCCAGCAAACTGTTGCTCTGTGTCTATTTTGTCTTTGATTTGATTTATTATGCTTGTGAAATCGCCAAGCCATTTGTTGCTTCGCTTATTATTGGCGCCTTGATGAACCAGGATTCTGACACGACCTATATTTATATTTTAGTATATTGTGCCGTTGCGTTAGGCTCTAGGGCTACAGAAATTATTACTTGGCGGCTTTACTCTATTGTGGCTGGTAGGGACTACCTCCACTTACACGATAAAATTTTCAATAAAGTCATTAATATAGACGGTAGTTTTACGCGTGAAATCAAAAAAGGCCGTTTTATGAATACGGTAAACGACGACTTATTTAACGTTAGTGAAATCGGCACTTATATGATTGAACTATTCCTGGCAACTTTGCAGATCCCGGTGATTATCGCTATTGTTGGGTCGTATAATGTTCTGTTTGCTGTATTAATCACGATTTCTGCGATAATATATTTTCTGGTCTGCGATCGTGCAGATCGTAATTTCAATATCCTCTGGGAAAAGAAAAGGGAAGAAGACGATAACTATAGTAGCTTGATTGGGCAAGTCGCTGATGGTTTGCAAGAAGTGAAATCATTCAATATGCTGCCTAGATTGCGCAAGAAGCTAAATATTATTCAAAATCGATACGGTGCATATTACAAAAAAGAACGACGATATCGTCGGATATGGGGTCTAGACTCAAAATTTATTTATTACGGTTTTCAGACTCTGTTATACATAATTTTAGTAATATTTCTTATTAATGGCAAGCTAGAATTAAATATTTTGATTATGATTGTTGCTTATCACCAAGAGATTATCCAATCGTACGTCGGGGAAATAATTAGTCGAATCGACGAAATCCGTACACGATATATTTCTCTAAAAAGAATCGAAGATGTCTTAGAGTATCAGCCAAAAACAAAAAATGAGTTTGGTCGTACTGGTATTGAAAAACTACGTGGCGAAATTGAATTCAAAAACGTCACTCTGAAGATCGGCCAGAAGAAGATTATAAGCGACCTGTCGCTAAAAATTAAACCCCATGAAGTCATGGCAATTGTTGGCCCTCCCGGTGCCGGCAAAACCATGGTTCTAGATATGTTGCTTAGATTGCAACATCCCACAAAGGGTAAAATCTTATTGGATGATATTGATATTGACGAATTCTCACGTGAAATTTATACTTCGTCAGTAGCCGTAGCTAACCAGGTACCGTTCGTTTTTAATATATCTATTCGCGATAATTTAAGCTTCGCCGACACCAACATTAAGGAGCAGATCAAAGCTTGTAAAACTGTGGGTATTCACAATTTTATCGAAACCTTACCGCAGGGTTACAATACTATTCTCAAAGAAAACGCTTCTAATGTTTCTGGCGGCCAAAAACAAATGATTTCTATTGCTAGAACAATCTTAACCGATGCCGAAGTTCTACTACTGGACGACATCACCACATCGTTAGACCCCGATACGGCTACGTTTGTCCCTAAGTTGATTGATAGACTAAGAAAAAATCATACAGTCGTATTAGTCACCAAAAAACCAGAGCTAATGGTCAAGGCAGATCGTATTGTTGTATTGAATCAGGGTAAGATAGAAGCCACGGGCACGCATAAAGCGTTAATGCATAAAAGTGAAACTTACCGTATGCTTCAATTCGCCGCGTCCAGCAGGAGGTCACACAATGCTTAAGCATGGCTATTATCTTAAATTTGCCCAACGATTTTTTGCTCTCAAGATCACAAACAAAAAACATTTGGTACACCTTGTAGTGTCGGCAATTCTTAGGACAATCGCCCTTTTGCTCATTCCGTTGGCAGCCTCAGAAATAATCAAAGGCCTAGAAGATCAGAATTATCAATATGCTTTCATTTCTATTGGCCTGTTCTTAGTCAGTGCAGTAATATACATATTTTGTCACCGCTACAATTACTGGGCATACTATATTAACGCCTTAGGTATCCATAATATCTTGCAACAAAAAATCCTCAAAAAAATCATGGAATTTGACGTGTACTTCTCGTCTGATATTTCAAAGGCAACTCTAGTGAGTACAGCTTTTAGAGACGTAGACTACGCTCGGCAAACGCCAGATCAGTTATGTGATGCATTGGTATCAATTTTTGGGGCCTTGTCTGCTACTATTATTTTGTGCGTAGTAGACTTAAGAATTGGGCTAGTCGTTACTGGACTGCTGACTTTGTCCCTTATTGACTTTTCTCACCACACCAGAAAACGTGATCGATCGAGGTCCGTAATGCTAAATTACTCCGATGAGCTTTCAGGACTTTATTCTCAAGTAATAGACGGTTACAAGGAGGTGCAAACACTAAATCTAAAAGACAATCTTTATGAATATCAAAATAAGTCTAAACTTGCTTGGAACAAATACTTTTACAAAGAAAGGTTACACCGCGATCTCGCCGCATCGGCAACTCCATTTTGTGTAGGGGTTGGTCGAGTTTTTATTTACTTTATTTGTGCTGGACTAATTCTAAGTGGCGAATACGATATTGCAACGCTAGTACTGGTGATTGGCTATTATGAAGAAATCATAAACAAGTATAGCCAAGTTTGTGACAATATCGATAACATTTCACGTAGCTATGTAGCAATAGACCGACTATACCATTTATTGCATTACAAAACTCCGCAAACAATCGAATTTGGTAAAGATAAAACCAACCGAATTGAAGGGATAGTAGAATTTAGAAAAGTAAGTTTCGAATATAAAGAAGCTCCAAAGACCTCACCAGACGGTACTGTTTTGAAGCCTATCACCGGTAAATATCCTGGCCTCAAAAACGTTTCGTTTAAAGCTACACCTGGCCAGCTGACGACCATCGTAGGTAAATCTGGCTCTGGCAAATCTACTATTTTTCGCTTGCTTCTAAGATTTTATAAAATAGAAAATGGCGAAATAGTATTAGACGAAAAAAACATTTACGACTACACCGAAGATATTTATGCTAAAAATGTTAGCCTTATGGCACAAAAACCTTTTGTTTTCGATATGACTATTCGCGAAAATCTCAGTCTAATAGATAGCAATCGTGAGCATCAAGTAACTGCCTGTAAAAAAGCTGGCATCCACAACGACATTATGAAGCTACCTAAAGGATATGACACTGTTCTAGAGCATGATGGAGCCAATCTCTCTACTGGCCAGAAGCAGCTGCTCTCGCTAGCCAGAGTATTGCTATCTAAATCAGAAGTATTATTATTCGATGAGGTTACATCCTCATTGGATAGTACTACTACCGATAAAGTTATGGCTGTCCTAGAAAAACTTAAAAAAGACCATACCGTCATCATGATTACCCACAAGCCAGAATTAATGCGTCTTGCCGACCAAATCATTGTCATAGATAAGGGTAAAGTCATTGGTGAAGGCAAGCACAGAGAATTATTGAAAGATAATAAAATCTATCAAAGCCTGCAGGAAGTCTAATAGAAAAAGAAATTTTACGAGAGCCATAAAAGGTGCTATAATAAGCTTATGGATAACGACAAACGTTTCGTTACTGGCTTAGACGTGGGTACGGAAAACATCCGCGCTGTTATCGCTTCGGTTAGCAAAGATGGTGCTCTTGCTGTAGTGGGCTACAATGAAGGTAAATCCGCCGGTATGCGCAAGGGTGTCCCTGCTAATCTCGCTGGTCCGGCCGGCGCCATAGACAAAATGCTTGGCGAGGCCGAACGCATGGGTGGTTACGATGTCCGCAATGCCTACGTTTCCATCAATGGCTCTAGCATTTTATCCACTCGCACCGAAGGTATGATTGCCGTCGGTACGGTAGAACACGAAATCAGCGGGGAAGATCTAGATAGAGTAGAAGATGTCGCTGTCTCTGGCCGCATTCCGGCTAATCGTGATGTTTTAGATGTAGTGCCTCTAGAGTATGCCCTAGATGGCCAAGGGGGAATTAAGGATCCTCTCGGTATGTCTGGCGCTCGGCTAGAAATGCGCGCCTGCGTGGTATCCGCCCTTACCCCTAATTGTGAAAATCTCAAGAAAACCACCGCTGCCGCCGATGTCCACGCTGATAGATTGGTTCCTAGCGTAATCGCTGCAGCCAAGGCCGTGCTTACGGATCGTCAAAAAGAAAACGGTGTCGCCGTTATAGATATGGGCGCCGCTACCACCTCTATCGCCGTATACGAAGAAGGCGATTTGCAATACGTAGGCGTAGTTCCTGCCGGCTCCAATAATGTCACCAACGATCTAGCTATTGTCTTAGCTATAGATCCTACTTTAGCCGAAGAAATCAAACAACGTTTTGTCACTGGCAATTTTGACACCGAAAAATCCCCAGTTATCAAGATTGGCCGCGAAGGCAAGGATGAACGCGTATTTGATAGAAAAGAAGTAGAAGAGGTAGTCAAAGCCCGCCTCGACGAAATTTTTGGTGAAATCCGCAAAAAGCTAAAAGCTGCCAAATACGACCAACGCCTCCCAGAGGGAATTATCCTAGTAGGCGGTGGCGCCAAAATGCGCGATATCGACCTATTTGCCAAACAATCCCTAGAAGCTGCCGTTAAAATTGGTACACCAAAGGGGCTAGGGGGTGTAGCGGATGCTATAGAGAAACCAGAATTTGCCGCTGCTGTCGGCTTAGCAATGCTTGCCGCTGAGGAGAGCCAGTACACCCCAGTTAGCGGTAAAAAGGCTAAAAAGGCCTTTAAAATGCCTAAATCGCCTAATTTCCTCAAAAAACTCTTCTCTAAATTCTAGTTTTACTATTTTTGTAATTTTTATCACTCCTGTTAATATCTTGTTAAAATAGTAATTTTTAGCCCATTTGGGCTAATTTTTGCTGTTTTTGGCTAAATTTGTCCAAAATCCGCCCTTGTTTTAATATCAAAATCACGTTACAATTAAGATGCTACAACTTAATAATTGCAAAGAGCATCACATATTTTGTATGTGGTTGTTCAGCCGTTATAAATGGCGCCGCAAGGAAGCCAAATGGTTGAACAAAGACGTCAATGTCGATGCTCGATTATTAGGTTGTAGCACCCCTTGCGGTGCCATTTTTGTAATACTACCCCGTTTACAAGTGGCACCACATGGGGGAGTTAGTAAAGCTAATTATAAGTGAGGTAGAAGATGGGCCACAAAGTAAAACAATCTTTAATGAGTAGTAGAGTAGATTTCTTCTAC
>CAYOTX010000002.1:0-55373 GCA_964407015.1 uncultured Candidatus Saccharibacteria bacterium | reverse complement strand
CAATCATCGCCACACAGTCTGGCCGAAAACTCGGGTCCATCGATAACACCGTACACACCACCTGCACCTCTTGGCGATACCCCTTCGGGAATAGCGGACGAATCGGCCGGTCAATCAGCCGCCCCACTAGTATCGCTTCATCCGCCGGCTTACCTTCCCGCTTGATGAACTTAGAGCCAGAAATCTTCCCCACCGCATAAAACTTTTCTTCATAACCAATCGATAGCGGGAAGAAATCTTGCACCACCGGCTTGGTGCCTACCACCACGCTACCTAGCACCACGGTATCGCCATAAGTCACCAACACCGAAGAAGTTGCCCGAAACCCAACTCTGTTTACTTCTAAAGTTAGCTCCCTTCCCAACCAATCAGTAGAAACCCGCACTGTCTTTTTGCCATTCGGATTTATTATTTCCATAAAAATATACCCTTTCTTGGGAAAACCTCAGATACGGACAATGGCCTGAGATCGACCATTACCCATATCTGCCGTCTTCCCAAATTATTAACTTACTTTTCTATTATAGCAAAAGTTGACAAAAAACACAATCTGTGATATAATTAAGGTGTAGGTCTGTTTTTGCTGTAGACCTTGTACATTACATTTTTGGAAGGAGTGACTTACATTGGCACTACCCAATGTAAAATTTCAAGACGAATTAAAGGATGGGTACGGGTATTTCGCTATATACGGCACCGGTATATCTAACAATATACTGGCGACTATTTGGGGTAAATACCGCAAACACATCAAAAGAAAATTCAAGACAGATGCCGCCCTGTCAATCATCGAAGAGGGCACATCGTATGTGAAGTGTTATGTTATTTGTAATGTAGCTTATGCCGAACGTCACAAGCTCAACAAAGACATCTACTTCGATACTTTTAAAACCACCTTCCAGAGCTGGATCAATGATTTTGAACAGCTCATGGAAGCTATCTTCTGCGACGAAGAATTTTTAGCCTGTAAAGGCGACAACCAAAGAATACTCGAGCTAGTATATAAATACCAGCCCGATATCGACAAACGCTCTAAAAAAGAGCGCGAAAAAGCTAAAATGATTTCCAAAGCCAGACATAGAGTGGCTCAGCAAAACACATGACCACCAGGGCCATGTGTAGCCACACAAAAACCCGCCGGTTTACCCGACGGGTTATTTCTATTGCCAAACTATTTACTTGCGCAAACCTAATTTAGATATTGTCTTCTTATACAGCTCAAAATCCGTCTCTTCCAGATATTTCAGTAGCTTCTTGCGCTTCCCTACCATCTGAATTAAACCTCTTTTGGCCATAAAGTCATGTTTGTTATTCTTTACGTGCTCGGTCACTTCTTTGATCCGCTCTGTAAGAATAGAAACTTGAACCTCAGGAGAACCAACATCCGCCTTATTACGGGCAACCTTGGCAATAGCCTTGTCTTTATTCTCTTTTGTTATCATTGCCCCATTATACCATATCTGTTACAATTATGTCAATGGAAGATCAGATCATCCTCATCGACAAACCCGCCGGCATTTCTAGCTTTGGCGTAGTCGCCAAAATCCGCGGCAATCTAAAAGCCGAGTTCGGCCACAAAGTCAAAGTCGGCCACACCGGCACTTTAGACCCATTCGCCACCGGCCTTTTAATTTTACTCTCTGGCAAAATGACCAAAAAATCCAATGAATTTTTAAAGCTTGATAAAGTTTACGAAGCCACCCTAAGACTTGGCTATACCTCTTCGACAGGAGATCCTGAAGGAGAAATTACGGAAGTGGCTTTTTCTGAGCATAGCGAGACTTTTCCAGAGGAAAAAGATAAAAATTGCACACAAAAGACAAAATTCACTAGAATCGAGGATCATAAAGGCAAAATCTGCCAAAGGCAGATTCTTGCCGCCGAAGGGGCGAAGCAATGTGATAAAATTCCTAATTTATCACATTGCGAAGCTTCCGAGATTAGTGAATTTTGTCAAACATTTGTAGGCAAAATCACCCAGACCCCACCTCGCTTTAGCGCTATCAAAATCAACGGCCAAAGAGCCTACAAATTAGCTAGGGAAGGCAAAGATTTCAAAATCCCCTCCCGCCAAGTCGAAATCAATTCCATCGAAATTCTACATTACGACTATCCCGAACTCAAAATCAAAGTCCACTGTAGTAGCGGCACTTATATCAGGACTTTAGCCGAAGACATCGGTAAAAAATTAAACACCGGTGCCTACCTCACCGCCCTCCGCCGCCTTAAAATCGGCGACTACGATGTTAAAAACGCCAAACAACTTGTGCTATAATTAAACCATGTTGGTTACATCTAGCAAACTTATCGGCACACCTATTCTTAGCATGCAAGCCGGCGGCGCTATTGGTCGCATTACCGAGCCAATCGTCGACCCTGATGCTCTTAAGGTTATCGCTTTTCGCACTGAAGGTCCCGTCATTCATCGTGACACCAATATTCTAGACGCTTCGTCCATTCGTGAATATTCCGGATTCGGCATTGTCATCGATAGTATCGACGAACTTGTCGCCCCAAACGACGTCATCAAAATCGCTAAAATCATAGAACTAAATTTTAACCTTATCGGCCTTAAAGTTGAGACCAAAAAAGGCAGCAAGCTTGGCAAAGTACTAGACTACACCGCCACTACCGACAATTTTACCGTCCAACAGCTCATCGTCAAGCGCCCCGTCGTTAAAAGCTTACTAGATCCCGAGCTTACCATTCACCGTAAAGAAATCGTCGAAATCACCGACTACAAAGTTATAGTAAAAGACGAAGAAAAAACCATCAAGAAAAAAGCCGAAAAAGAAGATTTTGTTCCCAATTTTGTCAACCCCTTCCGCGAAAAGCAGCCCGGCTTTGCCCCTGCCGATATCAAAAATCAATCCAAAGATTAATTAATAGTTTTCTCTACCAACTCTTTTACTAGCTGATACGAAAACCCTTGTCGGCAAAGATAAGCCACCAATTTTTCGTCGTCATATTTCGCCCGTTTTTTAGCAATCATTTTCAAAATTTCTGTTTCATCATCTCGCCCATCTAGTACCCGCTCAATAATTTCAGCATCCACACCCTTCTTTACTAGCTCCATCTTCAACCTTTTTTTAGAAATGCCCTTCTTTACAAACCTATTTTCCACATAATATTCCGCAAACTTTTCGTCATCCACATATCCTTTTTCGCAAAGTCTTTGCACTATCAAATCATCAAAATCATATTTTTTTCTCGATCTCTGCTTTTTCATCTTCACATCTTCACCTCTAGCCACCATCTCTGCAGCTTCCCTTTCCCTTTGCCAATCATCCTTTAGCTCCTTTGCTTCCTTTACCCTTTTCCGCCGTTTCAAATAATCTCTAAGTTCCCCTACGGACCGCGGCCGTACCAGCACCCATTCTAGTGCTCTCTGATAAGCCTTACCATATTCACTTGCTTCCTTAAATCTCGCCAACTCTTCTGCAGAAATCTCCCTGCCTACCTTTATCTTCAAGTCCACCACTTGCACTACATCCAAAGAAAAGGCATACTTACCATTTACACATACATTCACCCGATTCGGATTCTTCACCCCCTGTTTAATATCCGTAATTTTTAGCACCGCACCACCAGAAACCCCCGCGCCTTCCAGCGCTTCTGATTCCATCCTACCATACTTCTTATGTTTTGTCAATCCCTCATCTGGAATTTCGTCACTCAGCTTATAAATTTCCATAATATTCCAGCCAATATTTCGTCAATCCCAAAGTATGATATGCCCCTTTCAAAGACTTCTTAACATCACCGTTTTCTATAAAATCATCAAATTCAGTCAACGATACCCATCTCACTTCAGACACTTCATTATCTTCAAAACAAAAATCATCCTCTCGCCCCGTCCAATCGTAAAAATATCCATTTATCAGAATATTATATCCACTAGACCCCACTAAAGAGAAAGAATATTCCAACTTTTCTTTATCAAGTTTCGCGCCTATTTCCTCCTTAGCCTCACGCACCGCTGCATCCGCCATAGATTCATCATAATTTATATGTCCACCCGCCGAAGTATCCCATTTGTTCGGATTGCGATCCACAAAATTTGACCTCCTCTGAAAAAGCACTTCTACTCCGCGCTCAGTCCTACGATACAACCACAAAATCACTGACCCGGTCCATACATCCTCTTCGCCACTTTTAGGGTTACCCTTTTCAGGTAAACGCCCTCCATTCATTACTCGCTCACCATTTCGGCGAAATTCCTGCCACATTTCATTGTGATGCATTTTATTCCGCCTCGGCCTTTTCGCGCACCTTTTTTTCTATCTCTTCCATCAATTCTGGCTTTTCGCGGAACAACCTCTTCACCGCTTCACGTCCTTGCCCCAAAGTCTCACCATTATATTTAATAAATGCTCCGGCCTTATCTAGTACGCCGTATTGCACGCCAAGGTCCAGAATATCCCCAGTTTTAGAGATTCCTTCATTGTACATAATGTCAAACTCTGCCGTACGAAATGGCGCCGCAATCTTGTTTTTCACCACCTTTATCTTAGTACGATTACCAGCAATATTATCACCGTCTTTGATCTGCCCAATCCGCCGAATGTCTACCCGTACCGAAGCATAAAACTTCAACGCATTACCACCAGTAGTAGTCTCTGGGTTACCAAACATCACACCAATCTTCATCCGAATCTGGTTGATAAATATCACTGTCGCACGCGATTTAGAAATAATACCAGTAAGTTTACGCATGGCCTGACTCATTAGTCGCGCCTGAAGCCCCATCTGTGCATCGCCCATGTCGCCGTCTATTTCGGCCTGTGGCACTAGCGCCGCCACCGAATCTACTACAATGAGATCTACCGCATTAGAGCGTACCAATGTCTCACAAATTTCTAGCGCTTGCTCGCCATTATCCGGCTGCGAAATCAACAGATTCGCCGTATCCACACCAATTTTCTTGGCATAAGCCGGGTCTAATGCATGCTCTGCATCTATAAACGCCGCTTGGCCACCCTGCTTTTGCATCTCGGCAATCGCGTGCAGCGCCAATGTAGTCTTACCAGAAGATTCTGGCCCATATATCTCGATAATCCGCCCTTTTGGCCAGCCACCGCCTAGTGCCAAATCTAGGCTAAGCGAGCCAGACTTCAAAAGCTCCACATCCATTTTTGGCGTCTCGCCCAACTTCATGATCGAGCCATCACCAAACTGTTTCGTAATCTGCGCAATCGCTAACTTTAATGCTTCGTTCTTTCCATCATCGTTTTTGTTTTTTTCTGCCACCGCATCCTTTTTTGCCATAATAGTATTACCTTTCTACTATATATTATATGATATAATCGCGTTAGGAAACAGGGTTGACTTTTACACTATTGTATGGTAGGATTATACCAGGTTATGATTTCTCTTCGGATGTTGTCCGAAGAGATTTCTTTTTCAGTTTAATTATTATATAATCTAACTCCAATTCTTCCATAACCCTCTTTTCTCCGTACCATCGTTTTAACATACGCCACCCCTATTTCCTGCCACCTACTTACCACACCCTGTTGCAAATTTCAACCCCCCAGGCCCAGCTTACGCCTAATTTAGTATGCAATAGTATTCTGAATAATTCACTACAATCGAGAAACATAAAGGCAAAATCTGCTGAAAGTAGATTTTGCCGCCAAAGGGACAAAGCAATGTGATAAAATCTATTACGCAAAAGCGAAGCTTCCAAGATGCAGTGAATTATTCAGTAAAACCTGATATAATATTGCTATGCGAGTAAACGAAAACATTCTTATTTCTAGTCTTACTACCATGCGCCTAGGCGGCCCAGCTCGCTATGTTTTAGAAATTGAAAAACCCGCAGAAATCCCCGACGCTTACGGTTTTGCTGCTACCTATAATCTCCCTACATTTGTGCTTGGCTATGGCGCCAACACCATCGGCCACGACGAAGGCTTCAACGGCGTGATTATCATCAACCGCATGCGCGGTATCGAAGTATTATCTCAAGAAAATGATGCATGGACGGGTGACGTCAATGGGGAGTCCCCCGTCGCGCGCAAGCGCGAGCCAAGTACGGTGGGGGAAACTTTGGCAGCAGGCCCCGTCCAGCGTATTAAAATTATGGGCGGCGAATACTGGGACGATGTAGTTGCCTACGCCTGCGAAAGAAATCTCACCGGCATCGAGGCCCTCAGTAAAATTCCTGGCCTCGCCGGCGCCGCACCCGTACAAAACATCGGTGCCTACGGCCAAGAAATCGCCGACACCCTAGAGTCTATCGATGTCTACGACACCGCCAGCCGTACCTTCCTCACTCTCACTCATGCCGATCTCGGCTTTTCTTACCGCAAAAGCATCCTCAACACCACCGAAAAAGACCGCTATTTCGTTATTTCTATCACCTTAAAGCTCCAAACCGGCCAAATGCCTCGCCCCTTTTACCGTTCCGTCGAAAACTATATTTCCACTCACCACCTCACCGATTTCTCCCCCCAGGGTATTCGCAGCATCGTTAGCGCCATCCGCGCTGATAAGCTCCCCGATCCTATGGAAAAAGCCAGCTCTGGCTCATTCTTCAAAAACATCTACCTCACCAAAGCCGAGGCTGAAATCGCCGAGGCCAAAGGCTACCCCGTTTACCATGGTAAAGACGGCCTCAAAATCAATTCTGGCTGGCTTATCGAACACGCCGGCTTTTCTGGCAAACTTCTCCACGGCATGCGTGTCAACGAAAAAGCCGCGTTAGTACTTATCAACGAATCCGCCAAATCTTACAATGATCTTGCCGCCGCCCGCGAAGAAATCATCGGTAAAGTTTACGACATTTACGGCTACTGGCTTGAGCAAGAGCCCGTCGAAATCATCAACCCCACCAAAAAGGCCGTCTAATGAAAATTCTAAACGGTAAAGATCTCGCCAGTTTCATTAAAGAGCGCCAAGCTCACCAAGTGGCCAGTCTAGCTCACAAACCAAAGCTCCTTATCATCCGCGATAGTAATAATCCCGTTATCACTAAATATGTCAACCTTAAAATAGCCTATGGCACAGACATCGGCGTAGAAGTAGAAGATTACCTTGCTAAAAATTCAGAAAGTATCGCCGCCAAAATCAATGAAGCCAACGAAGACCCAGCCATTAGTGGCATTATCCTTCAGCTCCCTATTTTAGAAAAAGATAAAACCGACCAGCTCTGTAACCTTATAAAACCAGAAAAAGACGTAGATGGCCTGGGCATAAAAGCCAAGTACGATTCCGCCACCGCCACCGCCATTCTTTGGCTTCTGGCTGGTTATGATATTAAGTTAGAAAACAAAAAAATCGCCATCGTCGGCCGTGGTAAGTTAGTCGGCGCACCATTATACAAAATCTTCACAGCCTCAGGTTATGATGTCACTCTCTTTCATAAGGGCAGCGACTTGACAAAACTTAAGAATTTTGATATAATCATATCAGCCACGGGCGTACCGGGGTTGATATCTAGTGAATTCATCTCCCCTGGCGCCACTCTTATAGATGCCGGCACGGCGTCAGAAGACGGTGTCATCAAGGGCGACCTCACCCCAGAGCTCTACGCCAGAAAAGATCTTACCGCTATCACCCCGGTAAAAGGTGGCGTCGGCCCCCTCACCATCACTTGCCTTTTCGACCATCTTCTCCAATCCGCTGCTTAGCCAAAGCTAAACCACTAATCACCCTCACTCAGGCTCGGGCTGAATTAGATTGAGGCTTATGCCTCAAGTTTGGAACTTAAAGTACTTTTCCTTACATCTACGGCGCAGTTACTACCCATGGGTTAGTGGCGGTGCCAGTACCGCTAGCGGCCGTCGTTCCAGATTTTAATGAAATTGCCGGGCGCACCCCGCCCGCGTTTTTCACGCTGCTGCCGCCGAGGTAACCGTCCGGACTCAGGACGAACCCGAGAGCGAACCCGTTCGGAGCCCGGAGACTCGGAGAGAGCAACCAGAGGCCATTGCCAGAGCGCAAATAAGAACTATAGCTATAATTAGAAGATCTAGTAGTCGCCGTTGTTCTACCACCGCTACCACTACCAGCTAAGGCTGTTTCATCTGCAGTAAGAAGTGCTATTGGTTCGCTTAGCTGCCCATTACCATCGTTTAGATTAGTATTATTGTCAGTTTTAAAAGTATATATATCTACCACACCACGTGGGCAAGTTAGAGTTAATGTATGTGTACTATTATTTACAAAATTTCTAGTATGTGAACCAAAGTACATAGAGACTCTAGAAGTAGCATATGGTGGTATAACGGACAGTTCTGTATTACCTGTTGTATCCGAGAAAGCACTACGATCATTGCAATACCCCGCGCTGGGCTCTAATATACTCTCATAAGCCGATATGCCATTAGTACTAGCAAACCAATTCTCTATGTATGTTTTAATATTTGAATTAGCACTATTTACGTCTTTATTATTTCCATTATCACCAAATACCGTACCTATAGGAGTTGTAGCGTCGGTACTATCTTGAAGACTTTGGGCATTATTAAAAGTATATCCTACACGATTAATATTACGATACCAATAAGTAGATTCAGCAGAATTACCTTGCAGCCCAAAAGCCTGTGCATCTACAAGCTGTGCCGCAGTGGTAGCATTAGCACAAGTAGTGCCAGTCCAAGTACCATTGTATATCATTTTTGTGCCGCCCGAAGCCGTAGTCCTCACTATCCGCCAGCAGGTATCCGAAGTAGTAAAGTTAGCCTTCGCATTGGCTGAAGACAGTATCACATAATTCTGATAAAAAGCACTGTTACCCGCTGAACCATATGTAGAAGTAGTGTCATCTAAGTCACTATCCAAAATACCTCGGAAATAGTAAATGTCATACTTGTCGTCTACATCACTAGCTTTACCATAAATACCCTCATCATATAAATACACACCTGAGTTTGAGGTATCTGTAGCTGGGTTTGATGAAGTCGGCACTCCAATTACAGCCTGCAGATCTGATGTAGATTGTTTTTTTGGCTCTCCATTAGTCTTCTTTACCTGAGCTTCTACTTTACAATACAACAAAGTAGAGTTACTATCACATGGGTCCCTTCTCCATTGTGCATAAAGCGTGATAGTATTACCAAGCGTAGTTAAGTTTGTCACGCTTGCTCGGTTTGCATAGGCTGTGCCGGTGCCATCTGCTGATGTATTCCAACCATGGAATTTATAGCCACTAGGTGGAGTAAAGGTATTGTTAGATAATGGTACAGAGTCGTCTTCTGCTATCCATTGGTTATCCATAGTACCAGTACCACCATTACTATTAAAGACTACTTGGTAACTAGTACAGCTAAGGTCTGTAGTTAATGTATAGACTATTGTTCCATTATTAGCCATTTGATAGGTACCTGCTGCTCTGTCTGTACCTACACTTACGCCATAGTATACTGGTATAGTAGTACCAGTGCTACTTGTTGGTTCTACTGAAGTAGCTAGTGTAGCTATGTTATTAGTTAGTCCTATAAAAGTACCAGAAGTGGTGCTGCTAGTAGTACTATAGCCCCAAGTATTTAGATTACTACCTGTAATTACTACTGGGTTAGCTGGAGTGCCATTAGAGGCATCGATATAGTTAGTATTGTTATTAGTACCATTACTACTATCACCACCCATATATAGCTTAGTATCTTCTTCAGAGCTATTAATTCCTAATGTATAGCCACTAGGGCAAGTAGAGATCACCGTTACATTATTAGTTGTAATGTTAGCTCCAGTGCCCGCTGCTGTAGCGTTCATATCTATAGGGCTGGTAGAGATAGAGGCGGTGTAGGTAGCGGCAGAGACGGAAGTCGACATCACCCCAGCCCCAAAAACCGCGCCTACCAGGCCAATTGTCATCCATATACTTCTTATTTTCCTATTTCGGAAGGAATTCACTTCTTCTCCTTTTTGTTTTACGACCTAAACATAACAATGTTCCATTTTTATTCTACTCCACCGTTCACCAAAACGCAAGAGCTTTCCTTATGTAAAACTTCCAATTAAACCTCAACTTAATCAGATCGCCTTAAAACGTCCAACAAAAATCTCCCTAGGCCTAAACCTAAGGAGATTTTCTAAGTATTTCCCGCCCTATTATGAAGCGGTCAACCTACTTTAACAATTTTTTACGGCTAGCAATATAGTAACCAAGCGTAGTTACTATCGACCCAGCACCTACGGCGCCAGTCACTACTGCACCAGGACCAGTACTTACAATCGTAGTTGGAGTACCAGTTGGGTTGTCAGTAGTAGTTACGGTAGTAGTTGTAGGGTTCTCAGGATTTTCCGGAGTACCTTCACAGGTCTTGCTTACCATTACCGAAGCGTCATCCTTAGACACTTCATTGTTTACGGTAGAGCTTGCCCAGTTTACCAATTGGTTTTTACCACAAGCCAAAGTCTTATCCACTACTTTACCAGTAAAGCGTACGTAAGCTTTACCCTTGGCCTTGTAGTTACCAATGTTAATACCGGTAGTAGTTACAGTATTATCGTCTAATAGAGTACCATTTTGGTAGTTAGAGTTGTAAAGATAAGTAGAGTTTTGCACGTATTCAACGTTGTTTGGCAAAACATCCCGAATCATCACATTAGTTACCCGGTCGTTGAGCAAGTTTACATACTCAATTTGGTATTCTACTTCATCACCCACCTTGGCTTCTACAGATTCACTCCAATCTTTAGTACCTTTAATACGTACTTGCTTAGTAAGCTTCGAAGCTACTGCACTATGCACTTTTACATCCATAGTTACTACACCAGAGTATTCGTAACAACCAGGGATTTCGCCGTTCATTTTATCAAACCCAAGAGTTGCACCAGAAGTGACTAACTCATCAGGCAGCTTAAAGGTACCCTTATTGTTGTTGTACTGTGCAGAACCCTTTACGTATTCTAGATAAAAGTTACCATTAGATTTCAAAGTAACTTCATCCCAATAGCGCGTAGGAGCAGCATTAGAAGAATCCAAATACCCTACAATCGTCAAGGACTTGCTAGCTAAAGTAGGGATCGAGAAAGTTGCTTTCACACCCTTAGCAACTGCATCCATACCCTTAGGGCTGTTGTTGTGCACAAACAAACGAATTGTATAAGTTCCGCCGTCTTGCACTTCGATCTCGTTAGCGTTCCAGGTATCTACCTTTGCGCCAGATACTTTCGCGCCCACGAAGTTCTTTTCATCCCCGATTTTACCGTTCGAAATCGAGTTAAACGTAATTTTGTTGCCGAGTTTACCGGCGTTAATTTCCGCTAAAGTATAGCTAGGACGACCATTGTCAGAGTCACCCCAAGCATTTACCATTACCGGAGCCAGTGTACCTGCCAACACTACTGCTGCCGCAGACACACCAAGTATAGTCTTATAAACTTTATTCATATTATTCCTTTCTTTGTAGTATTAAATATGAAAAATTAAATTTCTAAATTAAGTATTAGTCAATTTTTATATTGGAATTCACTTCCAATATAAAAATCCAACTGGTTTCTTTTCTTAGCTTTTTCTTTTCCAAAAGAAAAAGCCAGACTGTTGCTAGCCGACAAATTGTTAATTTTCGTCTATGCAACCGAATCATCTCAGTCTCAAATCTTGGTTCAGGCCCGGCAGCCAAAGCTGCCGAACCTAAATAATGTGCAGACCCAGAAAGTGGTCACCTTTCTGGGCTAGCTACCCATATACGTTAATCCGGCGGAGATCCCCAATCTCCACCATCCTCGTCGTCCGTTACACTGTGCCCATTAGTCTGTGCAGACCCTTGAGTCGGAGTGTGTAAATTATCATTAGCGCCAGGATTATCTACCGCCGCTCCTCCGCCATTTGTGGAAGGTGTATTGGACGGGTTGTTGTTCCTAGCCTTTTGATCTTCTTGATCCTTTTTGCTCGAAGGTGAGTTGCCAGAGTTGTACTGGCTATCATCCTTCGACTTTTGCGCACCCTTGCCGTTGTTGGTATTCTTACCCGGGCCCGGATCATCATTTTTCTCCGTATTTTTCTTCGGAGCTTTTGACGGATCCTTACTGTACGACGTCGGGTTCGTCGGTGTGGGCTTAGGATTAGTCGGATTATCCTTCGAGTTTGTTGGGTTCGAAGGGCTAGAAGGATTCGAAGGTGAACTCTTCGGCGTTGGAACAGGCTTCGGTGTTACCTTCAGTACCTTCGCGCAGTTAGTCGGCTGAAAACCACAATTAATGCGATATTTCACTTCAAACTTCTGTCCTTTGATCCTAAACGCATACACTAGCATGTAGCCAGTATGGTTTTTAGTCTTGCATACTACCACCTGCGGGCTTAAGCCTTCACGCGGATTCATATACATCTGGTCAGTAAGACCTTTTACCTTCTTCACCTTCACCGTTGCACGATCAAGATCATCAAAGAAGATACCGATCGTCTCGTAGAAATACTGCTGATCGTTCATAAACGCCTTTTTAGCAGCGTTTATCTTCTGCATTTTCTTCTTACCTTTTACAGTGTAAGTCTCCGTTTTTACAATTGCATCCTTGTACGCGATTACCGCAGCCGCAAGTGCCGGATCGTTCTGTACTCTCTTGCGGAAAATCTGATCATAATCTTTAGCGCTTCTGTTCTTTTTAACAGCAGATTTGCCAAAATTGTAATCATCTTTTACCGAAGTGTTTACCTGAAGATCATCATTGTAAAAACGATACCAGGTGTCAGTTGAGGTAGAACTGTAATCGGGCTCCGGCTCCGGATCAGGTTTTGCGCCATTACCCAAAGCCTTCCAGTTGAAACCAAAGAGTATGATCGCAGCCACAACCAACAATGCGATTATCTTTGTTACCCATGCCCAAGCACGGTACGTCTGTTCATCTTCACGGTATCTGGCATAGCAACAATAACGGTACAGCAAGCTAACTATATAGAAGCTTCCTACGAGCGTTAATACTATCCAGAAAGCACAGCGAAACACAGATGCAAAGAAATCGTTAATCCAAGTATTCGATACCGACTGTTCTGCCGAATTATATAAGGCTAAAAACATCGGCACCGTCATTAGCCCAAAAGGTATCAACTGACCTGCGCTACTACAGTTGTCCTGCCACCATACCATCGTATAAATAAGCATAGCTACAGTCACTGCAAATAACCAAAGTGCCGCCGGCACAAAGAGCATAGAAAAATAATTCAGCGCTCCTGTACCCAGCCCCAGTATCACAGCTCTAGTCCAATCAGCCGACTCTAACACGCCAAAAGTTGGCGCAAATCTATTTCTTCTAAAAAATTCAGAATGAGCGCTCAACTTAGGAGTCCTACGTCGAACAAATGCTCGACCACCGTTGAAAGCTATCGCCGTGACAACTGCCATAAAAAATGCTACAAAGCCATGTGCGATAAAATACCACAAAAATTGAATAATGTTAAACGACATTCTCAGTCGCCTCCTTTTCAAAATAAATATATATTCTGGAGGCTGACCGACCCCCAGTTAAAATGGGGATATGGATAGCCTCAGCTTTTTGAAAGCTGAGATGATTCGGTTGTTAATGGTCTTCGTCGCCTTGACTACATACACCAAAACTCAGACTACCTTCATTGTATCACACTTTCGCTTTTTTGTCAATACATATATCAGTTTTTTGTGCTTATGTCTAAAATATAGCATTACCATAACAAAAACGCCCGGTCTTGCGACCAGGCATTCTCATGAAGAACATTGTAAAACCTATTCGTCATCATCCCCGATGACCTCGTGGTAAAGCCGCTCCACCCTGTCGGGTATACCCATTCTTGCATGGCGCCGTTCAGGAACGTAACCTGCAGCTTTTTCCGCAACTGAGAGTCGGTCTGCCATCTGAGGCAATACTGCAGTAATCTCCAGTTGCTTTTCTATAGCTGCAAGCTTTTTATCTACGTCAGAACTGCTTTTGGACTGACTCTTCCCGCTATAAGCCTCTTCAAGCCACGTGATTCTATCATTGGTGAGTACTCCTTCAGTGCGATCCGGCTTCTTAATTACCTCTTCCAAGTCACTAATCCTTGCCTTTAAGGTAGTGGACCCTGATTTCGGCAAACTAGTGAAATTCGCCTCGAGGGCTCTCACCCTATCAAGCTGAGATTTCCTCGGCGCCGCCACCGCACGACCATCATAGCCATCAGAGTTGCCATCGTCCAGCGAATCATCGTCGCCGTAGTTGTAAGCATCCACTCCATCGTAAAAATACGGATCGTTATACTGCTGTCTTCTTCTTTCTTCTCTTTTAGACAATCTTTTCTTCTCTGTCATTTTAACTCCTCCTTAACAATGCACAGTGTAAAAGTGTAATAGGCTAACTAAATTTTGTAAAGGTTCTACAATGCCCTCATTATAGCACACACTTTTACTTTTGTCAATACGTAAACCATAAAAATTTACAAAATACCAAAAATGTTACTTACGTCCACCTTGCTTTTTTTACCAATGCCGTATATAATATACCCAGTGCCTCTCTGGTGGGATTAGCTCAGATGGTTAGAGCGTCTGATTGTGGTCCAGAAGGTCGTCGGTTCGATTCCGATATCCCACCCCAGGTACTTAATAATTTGTGGGTATAGTACAGCGGTTAGTATACGAGTTTTCCAAACTTGGGACGGCGGTTCGATTCCGCCTACCCGCACCAGAGAAAAATAAAATTGAGAGCTTGCTCTCATATTTTATTTTTATCTGGAGTGGGGCCGGTGGAGGATTTTCCGCCTACCCGCACCAAAAAGCAGCCCCTTCGGGCTCTTTTTTTACTTTCCAAAGTTTGGTTTTATTGGTGGAGTAAATGCCCTTTTTACTGGTGGCGCTGCTGGTTTTGCCGCACTAGGCGCACCGCTACTTCTATTCACCGGATTTTTATCTAGTACTCCGTCTTTTTTCTCTGGTGGAGTGTATTTTTTCGCCCGCGGGCCATTAGTATATGCCCCTGTCACCACTCGCGAATCATTATATCCCCGCACTATTTGTCTGTTCTTTTCCACCTTCATCCGCTCGTTAAAACTCTCTGTAGAAGCCGTACCAACCACCCCCGCACTCTGCGCTTTGCCATATTCCGAAGAATGAAAAATATCTTCTTTTTTTTCCTTTGCCACGTATTTTATAAACGGATTTTTCATCCTTACCTCTATTTAGGCAGCAACAAAAACGCCACTGTACCGGCCGCCGCCCCTAATATTATCGCCAAGATTATCGCTACCACCCGCCCAACTTTGCTGTCTTTTTCGGGCTGCGAAATAATCTTTACAGGCCCAGTAGGCTTTTCTTCTGTTGACTTTATCGTGCGCTCGTAAATATTCTTAGAAAGTGGCCGTTTTTCTATCTTACCTTGATTAATAAACGGCGATTTCGGAATTTTCATTTTTGCTTTGTCGTCGGCCTTTTTCTCTGGTTTTTCAGACTTTTCCACAGGATTTTCCACAGGCTTAGCCGGCTCACCAACCTTTTTCGCCGCCACCTTTACTGCTTTGGCTTCTGCGAGCTCAGATTTTTGCGCTACAAAATGTCCACGCGAAAGCGGCCGCTTCGCTACCTCTGTTTTCACGAATTTCGGCCGGTAATTTTCCACTACACCATACCTGGGCTCTTTTTTCAGCGAAAATGTCTCCGCCCCTGTTTCAAGGATATCCTCTTGTAGTACCACTTCTTCTCGCACCACCTCTGGACTTGCTTTCCGCTGAATTTTATTGGCACTAGCAGGTTTTTTGGCAACTGCAGTCTTTTTTACGACCTTTTTCACTACAGCTGTTTTCGACGCACCCCCTCTCGCCACAGCCCTAGACTGTGGCCCTGCCGGCACAAAATCCATGTATTTTTTATTCATTATCTCGCTCTTTTAGCTATCTCTATTATATCAACGAATTCGCTCAATATCAAGGAAGATCCGCCTATCAATAGCCCGTTCACCCCTGGCACCATTAGATAAGCTCCTGCGTTAGATGGATTTACACTTCCACCAAATAACACCGGCGTATTGTCCGCCACTTTTTCACCATACATCTCTTTTAAGCTCGCTCGAATCAACTTCACTACCTCAGCCACTTCATCTGGACTAGCCAATTTTGCCGCTTTCACACTAGAAATCGCCCACACTGGCTCGTACGCTATAATTACCTTTTCTATATCATCATCCCCTACCTCTGATAACCCACCACTTAATTGATCACGAATCACATCAGCCGTTTCGCCAAACGCTCTTTCACTCTCCGTTTCACCTATGCAGAGTATCGGGGTAATCTTATTACGAATAGCCGCCCCCACCTTTTTCGCCATCATTTTGTCGTCTTCTCTAAAAATATATCGCCGTTCAGAATGCCCAATTACTGCATAATCTGCAATTCCTCTTAGCTGCGAAAATGAAGTCTCCCCTGTAAATGCTCCATAATCCCGATAGAAACCATTCTGTGCTGCCAACTTTATTTTGTGCCTATCCACCTGTAAAGATAGTGGCTGCAACGCGATAGTTGGTGGTGCTACTATTACATCAATATCCCTATAATTTGGTATTGCTTTTAAGAGTTTATGAAGATAAATTGAAGCCTCCCCCACCGTAAAATTCAGCTTCCAATTGCCCACGATATAAGTTTTCATAACCTCATTATAACATGCTATAATGAAGTTATGAAAAAAGTATTAGCATTCGACATAGATCAAACTTTAAATGTAGCCAAAACGCCAATTACCGACGACATCGCCGATTTATTGGTTAGTTGTCTCGACCATTTCGAAATTTGCCCCATTTCAGGCCAAAAATTCGACCAATTCCTTATTCAAATTGTAGACCGGCTCCCCCACCCTACTCCGGAGCAATTATCGCACCTACACTTGTTTGTGGCCCAAGGAACGCAATATTATCGTTACGACACCACTAAAAACGATTGGATTCAAGTATATAATTATCCACTTACCGAGGAACAAGTTACCAAAATTACCGAAACCATCAAAACTGCCGCTACCGAGCTCGGCTACTGGGAAGAAGACAAGCTCCAGCCTGGTGACGAAATCATCGAAAACCGCCTTTCCCAAGTCACTTTCTCGGCTCTCGGCCAAAAAGCCGGCACCGAGGAAAAATACGCTTGGGATCCAGATTGCAAAAAACGCGAAGCCATCTGTGCCCGTTGCCGCGAACTCGCCCCAGAATTTGAATACGAAATCGGTGGCACCACCTCTATTAACGCCATCACTCCAGGTATGAACAAAGTTTTCGGCATGACTCATTTACTAGAAGAATTAAATGTCAAAAAAGAAGATATTCTCTACTTTGGCGACATGACTCAGCCTGGCGGCAATGATTACCCAGTAGTACAAATGGGTATCGATACCATCACGGTCCGTAGTCACGAAGACACCGCTTACGCTCTCCGCGGCATCCTTGGTGTACTCTAATTTCTTCTCACCAATTAAAGATTAGCAATTTCCTAGTTGCTAATCTTTTTTGTGTGGTATAATAAAAGTGTCATAAGTTATATTTAGAAAATGCGTCAGACATTTTCGTATCAAAAGTTATCATTTTGAATCAATTAATGGCATCGCAAGAAAGCCGTTTCGATTCAAAGAGGTAACTCTGACGCGAAATATAGCTTATGACACCCTTGCGGTGCCATTTTTGTATGACTACCCCGTTTACAAGTGGCACCACATAGGGGTTCAAGTAAACTATATAAGTGAGGTTAAAAGATGGGCCACAAAGTAAAACAATCTTTAATGAGTAGTAGAGTAGATTTCTTCTACTATGCTTTCCGTAATATTCTCCTGGTCTCCACTTTTCTTCTTGTAATTTCTGGTGTTATTCTATATTTACCACATAGCTCTGCTGTCAATAATTCCTCCGCAGACTATGTCAGTATTAATCTTCCACCATCTTGCACCCTATCTGCTACTGGTAATAATAGTCATATTACTAGTATGGTTAGCGGACAATTAAAGGAAGGTATTGGCCTTACAGAAATCAATACTTTATGCAATGATAAAGATGGTTATATAGTTTACGCTAAAGGCATTACCCAAAATAGCAATAACGAAGTAGTTTTGTCTTCTCCTATTGGCCCTAATTACGATATTAAAACCGGCAATATACCTAGCACCAATGGCAACTCCAGTTGGGCCGTAAAGCTAAACAAAGTAGCAGGAGATTATGCGCCTACTATAGAAAGTAGTTATGAGAATAAATACACATTAATCCCTAACACCTGGACCAAAGTAGTGTCTAAATCTTCTGGCACTGGTACCAATCCAGATATTAGTGATAATGCCAAGTCTGCTTTTACTACTACTTATGCCGTATATACTACTCCTAGCCAACCAGCAGGAACTTACTCTGGACAAGTACAGTATATTCTCCTTCATCCCTCCACTGCAGATAAACTAGCTCCAGATATTAATACCGCTTTCTATAATGCTGGCAAATCCACCGTTTCCGTACTAGATCCAGAAACCGGAGAATATGGTAATTTCTACAAAATGCAAGATATAGATAGCGGTATTTGTGGCTCCATTACCGGCTATGATGAACCTACTACTGCTAAATTAGTAGACATTAGGGATAATAAACTCTACTATGTTACTAAACTAAAAGACGGTAATTGTTGGATGACACAAAACTTAGCTCTAGATTTAGAGACCACTCCTACCAACGTAGCTCCTCTCACTTCTGAAAATACAGACTTAAATGACAATTCCCTAAGTGGAGCATATGAGCTAGGATATACTTACGAAAATAATGTACTAACATGGAGACCGGCAAATGAAACGATTAGTTTCTCTGGAAATACTGTAAATGGGTGGGAAAATAGCGCTAACACGCCCTACTCAGCCAATAAAACCGACAGTATCAATTATGGACATCAGTCTGTCAGGAATTACTATAACTGGTCTGCAGCCATAGCGTCCAATAGCTCCAACACTCTCACACAGCAATATAATAATGCGAATAATTCTATCTGCCCTAAAGGTTGGAGATTGCCGATTTACTCAAATATCACAGACAAAAACGATTTTACTAAACTGAATAATCTATATAATAGCGGTTCCACTACCAGCAATGCTGGTCTAATCACTCAGCCGCTATGGTTTGCACAGTCAGGTTATATTGCCGGAAATTCTCTCCGAGATCTTAACCTTATTGCACAATATTGGTCCAATACTACGCGCGACGCTGCTCTTAGCTACATTCTATATTTTACATATAATAATGTCATAACAAATGGCAGCGGATACTGGGGTCTTTATGTCCGTGCCAACGGTTTCTCCGTCCGCTGTCTCGCCCGCTAGCATATAACTATAATTTTTATGCTATAATATACTTATGAATATCTTAGTGGTGGGAAATGTCTTAAAAGATGTCTATCTCAATATAGACAGTCGCAGCGAGCACCTAGAAACCGATCGCAACCACACCCAGTGGCTAGATATCAGTTTCAATACTAGTGAGCATCACTTTTTCAATCACAATTCCAGCCTCGGTGGCGCCGCTATCTCCATGGAGGTCCTACAAAAAATGGGCTTGCCTACCACTATTTCTGGTTCCGACCTCCGCCTAGAAAACAACGAATTTGCCTCCACCGACCCAGCCGAAACTTACCGCTACATCCTTATTGCCGATAGCAAAACCAGTTATTTTGTACCGAGCAAATACAAAACCACCGATTTTACCCCGCCCGCCGAACCAGTAGATTATCTCTACATCGATCGCTCCGCCGAGCTCACCGCCGATGCCGCCGCCAAAATTCACGCCTACCTAGATATTTCGCAAAACACCAAGCTCGTCCTCTATATCCGCAATTTCGAAAACCCTAATCTAAACGATCTCATCCCTCGCGCCGATTTAATCTTTTTGGAAGAAAACAGGGAAAAATCGGAGAAAAAAGACGCGCTCTCTTCAGCCGAAATTAACCCTGAAAAGCTCGTCCATATCTCCGAAACCACACTTTCCTACCAAAATCTCTCCGAAACCATCTCGATAGACCGCATAGATATTCTTACTCATCTTTCAGTTTACTCTATTGCTGCTGCCACTATTTTAGGTGGTTTCATCCTCGGCAATTCCGTAGAAGATAGCCTGACGTTGGCCCGCATCAATATCGAGAATTCCAAGCTTAACGCTGTCTTACCCCTTGCCGAACTGCAAGAAATCGCCGAAAATACTTCACCCAAAGAAAATTTAGAACTTATCGCTGCCAATCTTGTATTAAAACCAAAAGGCATTTTAGCTGCTGACGAATCTGGTGGCTCTATCAAAAAGAAATTCAGCCAGCTAGACATCCCCGACACTTACGAAAACCGCCGCGATTACCGCAATATTTTCTTCACCACCAAAGATTTAGAAAAATACGTCAACGGTATTATCCTCTTCGACGAAACCGCCCGTCAGCTCGCCGATAATGGTCAAAATTACGTAGATTTTCTCATTAGTCGCCGCATTATCCCCGGTATCAAAGTAGACCAAGGTCTCGCCAAATTCGACAATTCCCTAGAAACTTACACTAAAGGTCTAGTCGGCTTAGACGAACGTCTCAAAGAATATTACATGATGGGATTACGCTTCGCCAAATGGCGCGCAGCCTTTGAAATCCGCCTCTCTACCTCTGGCACCATTCTTACTCCCACTGCTAAAGCTATCGAAGAAAACTGCCACATTCTCGCCGAATACGCCAAAAAATGCCAATCCGCCGGCCTCGTGCCAATTGTCGAACCAGAAGTAGTCTACGATGGTTATTATCCCATAGATCAAAACGCCGAAATCACCGGCAAAATCTTAGACGAATTATTCAAAAAGCTCGCCGATTTCGGAGTAAATTTACGCGCTTGCATTCTAAAGGTCAATATGGTTCTCGCCGGCAAAAACTACGAAATCCCATCCACCCCAGAAGAAGTCGGGGCAAAAACCGCCGAAGTTCTCAAAAATCACATTCCAGCCGAACTCGCCGGTGTAGTATTTCTATCTGGCGGCCAAACTGTCGAACAGGCCACCAACAATCTTGCCGAAGTAGAGAAAAACGGTCCCTTCCCCTGGCCTGTTACATTTTCTTTTGCTCGTGCCCTGCAAGATCCCGCTCTCTACGCCTGGAAAGGCAACAATGAAAATGCAGATACCGCCCGCCAAGCCTTCCTGAACCGTCTCATCGTCAACACTTACGCATTAAAGTAATCTAAAAGCAAACTATAAGAATGGCCCACATAATCTGCAGGGCCATTCTTTATATAAGATAAACCACTCTATTTATTTTTACGATCATCCCTTCTTTGCTTCGCTATCATTAATACTGCGCCCATCACCGCGCCAACGGATGCACAGCCGATCAAGCTATATTTAGCTCCTTCACCACTTCCCTGATTGCTACCAGTGTCCGGCACTACTATATCTTCATTTTTTTCATACACAGTGGCAAACTCAGCATCACCCTGCACTACATAGCCATCGGGTACCCTGTTTCCATCTTTATCTACCAAATACAAGAACCTATACCCCTCCTTTTCTAAATCAAGTTCCTCTAGCATTTGCTCATATGTAGTACCAAAATCAAAGCTATACGCCCTACCGTCTACCACGATAGTATAAGATTGTAATTTGAAGGCTATTTTTACTTCAGTATCAACCACGATATTCTTTATGGTCAATACACCACCCACCATACTATACTCTTCACCATTTACCAAAATAGTATCAATTTCATATCCTTCGTTAGCTATAATTTTCAAAGAATAGTCATCTCCATAATACACCTGTACTGGTGACTCAACATCCTCATCACTCATAGTTTTAATTTCGCCATTCTCACCTACTATAAATATTATATTATATGTTTTAGCCTTAAAAGTCACCGTAATATAATAACCTTCTAAACTAGACTCACCAAAGCTAAATTCATAATTGTCTACACCAGGTTCTACATCTATGTCAGTTTCGCCACCAAACACCGGATCACCTGATTGGTCAAAAGAAACTATCTCTTTTACCGTAATCGATTCCGTTTCATAACCAAGATTCGGACTAACCGTAATATTTATATCATTATCGCTACCAGTTTTATATCCAGCCGATACGCTACCATTAGCAATATTGCCATCTACCATTATTATCTTCTTTTCTACCAAATTGTTCAAAGCATTGCCAAGCTTATTATAAGCATTCAAATACTCACTCGTGTAAATTTCACCTTCATTCCCAATATTCAATTTTCCTAATACATCATTAGATAAAGTCAACTTAGATACATAATCTGCACCGAGATTATATTGATATTGATTATCTACAGTTACTTCTTCCACCGGCACATCGCTGCCTAGCGCATCCAATACTGTCGCATAAGTAGCAGTCGTATATTTATTTGCATCCAAACCCTTTGCCACAGCCACCATATCTATCAAAGCACTAGTATCGTTCACAGCCCACCTACCTTTATAGTTACCACCATCAACCCTGTCACTTTCGTTAAATAAATATGCCAACGAATTTACCAACCTGCCACTATCATCAATCACGTCCAAATCAATCGTCTGCCTTTTATCATTACCATCCTTGCCATTATCAAAAATTATTTTATTATAATGCTTCCCATCGTCTATCGTGCGAGTATAGCAGCGAACATCCCCTTCAACCTCCGGCATCACTACCCCTGGCCAATTAGCTAAATTTCCACCGGTATTAGAATTATCCCAAGTATACATATAATATGAATTCCAAGTTGCCAGAACATCAGATTTTGAGCACATTTTAAAACCCATCCTTATGTACATATTCCCATTCCACCCAGAAGAAGTAGTGTTCCTAGCTGAAAATTCAGATGTTGTATCGTAATTATATGATGCGGCATTCACATTATTGACGCCTAAAAACACCCCGCAGAGCAACATCCCGCAAAGCACTTTCGTTCCTATATTTTTCATTTTGTATGACCTTTTTATATTTATACCTTTCCACCAATATATCACGACAAAATTCTTATGTCAACTTTAATACTAAAATCGGCTTAGTTAAAGAATTAAGAAAAAACTAATAAAAATAAAAAGGAACAATCCTGTAAAATAGTAGTGTGTAGTATCGGTGAGATAAAGAACATACTAGGCTTATCATATCCTACAGTAAAAGTAATTGGCCCAGAAAGCTAAGAAAGGCTCTACCAGCCTCTCGTGAGGTTCTAGGCGGTATTTGTGAAGTAGATGGTAGTTATTTTAGTAGAAAAAAATACGGTAGCCAGAGATTAGTAGTAGGGGCAATTAGCTCTAAGACAAACCGAATAAGATTAAGAATTGTTAAATACAGGAGTAGAACTGAAACAGAAAAGTTTGTTCAAAAACACTATCAAAGAAGGTAGCGTTGTGTTAACTGACGGATTCAAAGGTTACAATGAGCTACCTCTACTTGGTTATAAATAGGAAGCCTGTGATCATTCTGTTGGTTATTTTGGCCCCACTAATCATATAGAGAATCTATGGAGCGTAATAAATTCACCGAAATTTGACCTTTAATCTTAAAGATTTAGAATTAATACTTAGAGAATGGGAAAATAGACACAATAATCCAGATTTGTTTTATAATGAAGACAACTACTTAAAAACGGCTTGTTCCGAATTCTTTAATTAAACCAATAAAATCTCACAAAAAATAACCCCGCCAGGGGTTATTTTTCCTACTATTCAGATTTTTCCTCGGCGCTTTCTGCTGATGTTTCCTCTGCTGACTCAGCAGTTTCGGTTTCAGCTTCTGCTTCCACTTCTGCGGCCGCTTTTTCTTCTGCTTCACGCGCTGCTGCTTCGGCCGCTGGGTCGTACAAGGAAGCAATTACTTGTTCAGTGTCTAACTCCTTATCTGCAAACTCTACACCACTGGGCAACACAATATCTGCAATCGTGATCTTATCTTCTATTTCCTTCATGCCAGACGCGTCAATTTCTAGCTCTTTTGGTAAATCTGCCGGCTTTGCCTTTACATCAATTTCTTCCATTGCTTGATTCAAAGCAAAGTGGAAAGTCTTTGAAGCCTCCGAACCTTCAAAATCCACAATTACAATCGGTGTAGTAGCTTCCACTACTTCTCTTGCCGAAATCGCCTGAAATTCTACATTCATAATCTTGCGCGACACCGGGTCAATCGCTACATCCTTCACAATAGCCAAACGCTTTTTACCCTCAATATCTAGATCAATTGGCGAGTGATACCCGGCCTTCTCTAATACTTTCTCTGTCGCCACATACTCAGATGCTGCAAGAATCGGCTCTTTACCACCATACACCACCGAAGGGATTAGCCCCTTCGCACGCAAGCCCTCCAACTTTTTACCAGTCGTTTCACGTTTTTCTAACGTTAACTTATATTCAGCCATATATAATTCCTTTCTCTGTTAATTATATCATATTTTTCGAACCTTGACCATGGCTGGGCGCAATATTTCTCCTTCATAGCAATACCCTGGCCGTAGAGTCTCTGCTATTATTTCTTTCTCACCATCACCTTCCACCATCACCGCATCGTGCAAATCCGGGTTAAACTCCGTACCTTCGCCAGAAGCAATCTTCACTAATTTTAGTTCCTTCAAAGTCTTTTCCAAGGATTTTGCCAGTGGCGCCAACTCTTTATAGCTACCAATCGCCCTATCCAAATCATCCAAAAGTGGCAATATTTTATATACCGTCGCTAACTGCACCATTTTTTTGGCATTTTCTTTCTGCACTTCTACCTGTTTACGAAAATTCTCAAAATCCGCCCGCGTCCGTTGTAGGTCATTTGTAAGTTCTGCAATCTGCTTTTCTACCTCTGAGGCATCCACTTCTACCTTTAAATTCTTCAAATCTTCCGCCCCCACGGTAAATTTTATTTCTTCATTTTTTTTAGCTTTTTTCATAAATATCCTTTCCCTATAATATATCTTCCAACATATTGCCAGCATGTCGTACCAGCGACATCACCTTCGAATAATTTTGCCGCGTCGGCCCTAGTACTCCTATATAACTCCGGTCTGAAAATGGCGACCGAAACTTCGAGATAATCAGCGACACTTCCGAATTTTTGCCAATCGGGTTCTCGTGCCCAATAAAAATATTCAAAGCTTCCCCCGGCGCCGCCTCTCTTAGCCACGGCTCCAGATTATCCAATAATTTTGCCACTGCCTGTACCCGCCGCGTATCGCCAAACTCTGGCTGCGTAAATAGCCTTGAAATCCCCGCTAAATACAGCTGGCTACCAATCGTCGCCAAACCTAAATTCCCTGTTAATTCTACTAAAGCATCTACCGCCCCCCGTATCGCGGTATCGGCTCGCGACTGTGCATTTACCCGTACTTCCAGAGCGTGTGTACCTCGCTCTAACGACCGCCGCTCAGTCTCTGACCAGGTTCGAACCCCGTCATCCACACCATATAGACTGTTCACATAAAACCGATATCCTGCATCTGTTGGCACCCGCCCTGCCGAAGTGTGTGGCTGCGCTATCAGGCCTAGCACTTCTAACCTGGCCATTTCCGCCCGAATCGTCGCCGGCGACACCCCAAAAAGCTTCGCCAAAGTCACACTCCCCACCGGGGAAGCAGTCTCAGCATATTCCTCTATAATTTGGTAAAGAATCTTCTTCTGCCGCTCAGTAATTTCCATAATTCAATTATAGTAAATTAGCACCCAAAATGCAAGAGTGCTAATTTTTAGGGTACTACTGCATAATTCATTGATGTTGGGGGACATAAAGGCAAAACTGCCACAGGCGGTTTCGCCGCCGAAGGGGCGAAGCAATGTGATAAAATTTATATCACATTGCGAAGCTCCCGAAACATAATGAATTATGCAGAAATCATCGCCAATTAACACTAAGAAACTTTTTTATGATATTATATATCTTATGGAAATAGAAGAAAAAATCAATAAAATTAAAGGGTGGCTCGGCACTGGCTCGATCAATATCTTCGGCTTACCCATGTCTGGTAAAGACACTCAAGGCGTCAAACTCGCTGAAATGCTCGGCGCCAAATTCCTATCTTCTGGCATGATTATTCGCGCCATGGAGACCGAAACCAGACAAAAGCTATCCGACAAAGGCAATCTCATCCCTACCAATGTCTTCTACGAATGGGTTCTGCCCTACTTTGAACGCCATGATCTTTTTAATTATCCACTGGTCCTCTCTTCTATTGGCCGCTGGAGTGGCGAAGAAGATCAAGTTATGTCCGTAGCCGCTGGCGCCGGCCACGAAATCAAAGCCGCTATCATTCTTAATATTTCTGAAGCCGATGTCGAAAATCGTTTCAATGAAGCCAAAGTACTAAATGATCGTGGCGACCGCGCCGACGATAAAGATCTTGAAACTTTCCGTAACCGCCTCCGGGAATTCCACACTAAAACTTTACCGGTACTACAACACTACAATACTTTAGGTCTTCTTATCGAAGTTAACGGCGACCAAACCCGCGAAGCTGTTTTTGATGAAATTATAAATAAATTATACAATAAGGCTCTCTCCGAATAATTCCAACGGAATTATTCGGACAAAACCAAAAACAAATCGGAATTTACTTCTGATTTGTTTTTCTTCCTAGTTTCTTTACTAAACTTTCTTTGCCCAAAGAAAGTTTACGAGCAATCTCGTGCCTAAATTCGTAAATTAGATACATTAGTCCTATCCCCACCACCCCCAGCACCGCATATAGCGCCACAAAAGACGATTGCTCTTCATAATTCTCTGGTTCTAAGCTATAGTTCGCCCCCGTATTTTGTTTGATTTTTCTACACCTATTAGTCTCTGGATTCAGCTCATAGCCTTCTTTACAAGTTTTCTCCGCCGTAGTTTTTATTTTATTACATCGCCCCGTCAAAACATTCAGAAAATAGCCCTCTTTACATACTTTTTCCGCCATGCTCGTTACTTTCACGCAATTCCCTGTCGTCTTATTTATTACTTTGCCTTTCTCACAAGTCTTAAATTCTTGATAATTATTCGGCCCACCTGGCGTCGGTACATAGGTTACCTTCCAAATCTCTTCACCTTTTTCATCATACCCCACAAACATGTACGAAGTACCTTTACGCTGCCCGTTCGGATATTCCAAAGTATCCACCACTGTACCATCCGTATCAATAATCTCTAAAGTATTGGAATTCGTTGGATTTTTCGTAAGATTAAACCCATTCGGATAATACACATAATATCCTTCCGGCCCCACTACGCCACTCAAGCCATAGTTTTTGTTTTTATACCGCACCTGACACCCATCCAACAAAATCTGTTCCGACCCCGCGTTGTAAAATTCGATAAACTGTTCTGTCTTAGATGTTTCATAATAGCTCAAAATCTCCGAAAACTTCAGCCCCTTACATTGGCTCGCCACCATGCCATATCCCTCTTCTTCCTTCACCAACTCTACATAATAACTTTCTGCGTCATAGTCAGGCTCATATTCCGCTACATTTACATGCTCAAATTCTCCCGTTTCCAAATTCCGTACCAACACCGTAGGCTTTGTCGATTTAAAATCTTTATAGCATTCATCTTTACCCGTCCAGCACACACTATCCACCACTTCATCGCCCGTTTTTAATTCTATCCCACCCTTAAAAGCCAGTGTTTTGGCATAATTCACAGCTGCCAGCTCGCTATCCGGCGAGCTGGCCAAGCGAAGGAGGAGAGTCTCGCCAGCCATCATACTGTACTCGGGAAATTCCACCAAAGTATAGTAATTCCCGCTAGAATTTGTATAGCCTACAGTCAGGCCAGCGAGCGAAACCGGTGCGTCAGAGTTTCTACGGCCAATCTCTATCATTTCTCCGACATTGCTTTTACCGTCTACCGTATATCCCGGATTAACAGCTTTAATATAAATTTCTGGAATTTTTTCATTAATTTCCTCCACCACCTCATCGTCTATTTCTTCTGCTAATGCATAGTTTGCAGGAGCCAAAATTCCCAAAATCGCCCCACAAACCACACCTAAAAATATAATAATTTTTTTCATGCCTTCTTCTCTAGCACACCCACACTAGAAAATCAACCCCCCACGTGTTATAATTTAAACATGAACTTTTTCATCTCTTTAGGAATTATCATCTTGGCTATGCTTATCATGGCTTCTTTGCAATTGCAACCTGGTGTTTTTGCTCTTTTTTACCATTACGCTTCCGGTAAATATTCCAAGAAAAAGACTTCTGACCTTACTCTTTTTTTCATCCTTGGCGCCGAAGTCGCCAGTGCCTGTTTATTCCTCTGTGCTTATTACATCGCCAATTTATTTTTTCTTTGCCAATTCCGGCCCGAAACCAGCTTTTTTGCCTGGATACTAGTCGGCATTCTGATCGCTCTCGCCCTTATGAGTTTTACTTGTTATTTTCGCCCCGGCCCCGGTACTAAACTATTTATTTCTAGAAAATGTGCCAAAAATCTCGACACTCACGCCAGAAATATCAAATCTCGCTCCGACGCTTTTGCCCTCGGCGCATTTTCCGGTGTTTGCGAACTACCTTTTACTCTTCCACTATATATCATTACCTCTATTGAAATTATCGAAATGACCGTAGAATTCTTCCCTAGCCACCTTCTCACTCTACTCTATATTATCGTGCCAGCCATTCCACTTTTCATTGTCCGCTGGAAATTCCAGCTTGGCCGCAACCTTGCCAACATTGAACGCTCTCGTGTCAAAGATAAAATCTTCACCCGCCTAATACTTGGTTTTAGCTATATAGCTATCTCAATATTATTTATTTACTTTAGGATTCTCGCATAATGGAAACTTTTGATTCAAAAACGCTCGCTAAAAATCTCAAAATCGACGCTAAAGCCGTAGGTATTCCTACCGGAGCCGCCGAAATTTTCATTGATAAATCTTTAAAGGCCGCTGAAAAATCTTTAAAATCCAAAAAAATCATCACCGAAAAAGACTTAGAAAGAGCCATTGCAAAAGAACTTAAAAAATATAACGCTGATTTCGCTTATGTTTACGAAAATCGTGATAAAATAATATAAATGGGTAGGAAATACGACTTTGATTATATAGTTATTGGTAGCGGACCAGCCGGCTCTGCCGCTGCACTTGCTCTCACCAAAGCCAAAAAACGCGTCGCCCTCGTAGAAGGCCGTTATTTTGGCGGTAGCAATCTTAACACTCGCAACGTTCCATACAACATAGCGCTAGATTTTGCTCACACCTACCACAAAGTCACTCACTTTCCTGAATTTGCTCACCAAGATTTTTCTTTTAATTTTCCTACTATTGTTACACATCAACTAAAAGCCATCATCGAGGCTGGCGGTGGTAGTAACCAGAAAAATTTCAACGGCACCGGAGTCGTCTGTCTGCACGGCTATGCTAATTTCCTAGATGGCAACACTATTGCCATTGGCGATCAAAAATTCACCTCCCAAAATTTTATCATTGCCACGGGCTCTCATCTTGATACTTCCACTATCGCCGGCACCGACGCCGTCAACTATCTTAAGCCAGAAACCGCCATCAAAATCCGCCGTTTGCCTAAAGTTGCTATTATCATTGGTGGTGGGCCCACCGGCTGCGAAATTGCCGAATACTATGCCAAACTTGGCGCTAAAGCCATCATTATGGAAAAATCCTCTCGCTTGCTCCCACACGAAGATACCGACACTAGCCAAACTATCACAAATTATTTCACTAATGTGCTCGGCATTATGGTTTTGCCAAACTGCAAAGTTGTCGCCCTCGAACAAGACGACATGTCCAAACGCGTTATCTTCCAAAACGACCACATCGAAAAAATGGTTCGCGTCGATTGCATCGTACTTGCTACCGGTAGCCAGCCCAACACCGACCTCGGTCTCGAAAATGCCAAAGTCAAATACACCACCGCCGGCATCAAAACAGACAAGTTCTTCCAAACCTCCGCCAAAAACATCTATGCCATTGGTGACTGCCTTGGCAATGAGTCCTCCACCGAACGTGCCGACTACGAAGGCAACTTGCTAGCTTCCAATCTCATCAACCACACCAAGAATACCGTCAATTATCGCGGCTTTGCTCGTGTCACCAGCACGTCCCCCACCGTAATCACTATTGGCCCCACCGAAGCAGACCTCAAACGTCAAAAACGCAAATACAAAAAATCCATCATTCACCTCCGAGACACTACTGCCGGCAAAGTCCACGGTGTTCAATATGGCTTCGTCAAGCTTCTTGCCGACCGCACCAACCATATTATTGGTGGTTGCGTTGTGGCACCCGATGCCGAAACTATGGCCGGAGAACTCGCTTTAGCTGTACGTCACAATCTTACTGCCCTAGAAATCGCCAGCACTCCACATATTGCCAACAGTTTCAATAATGCCATTAAACTCGCCGCCAAGAAACTGGCAGTCAAGAAAAAATAACCAGCCCTAGATTCAGCCTGAGTTAGGGGGGTAACTCAAGCTGAATTTAAAACTGATTATTAATTTTGGTTGTGGGGGCTGGATTTGAACCAGCGACCTTTTGGTTATGAGCCAAACGAGCTACCAGGCTGCTCTACCCCACGACATACGGTACCTACATTTATAGGTACCGTATAAGTATAGCGCACTTTACCAAAGTTGTCAAGGCTAAATCTATTCACAATTAGATGTGGCAATAAAGTTGTGTTCACAGGTTGGCGAAAGATTCTTTTCAATCAACGAACCGTTATTATCATCACCTAGCACCTGGATTGCATACAAAGGATACGGATACGAAGTATCAGCCGGCATCAATCTAGTCTCTACTCTACGATACAAATCATTCGCCCGTCCTGTGGAATCAATCTCTACCTGCACTCCTCTCAAAGGCGCCGGCTTAGAGCCTTCAGTTCCTGTATCACTAATCAAAGACTCGTCGGTCGCCCCGCCAGTTTCAGTTTTTATAGGGCATTCATCATTTTCGCAATAAAATTCCAAAGCAAAATCCGTCTTTGGCCCACCATAAGGTAAAGCAACCCTAAACACAAAGGTATCTTTATTACGCGCACCACCCCCTACTGGCCTAGGTATCTCTATCGTCGCCTCACAAGCATATTCTCCGCCATCCGTACATTGCACAGCAAAAGGCCTATTTTGAACCGTTTTGTCATTAGATTTCAACATCCCATCATTTGCAGCAATATAGTTACTATTAGCTATAATATACCTATCATCGTCCGTTTTTACAGCATCACCTGTATAAGGCACCAAATATATCGTTCCGCGATCTGTAGTGCTACCCACCGTCATATCAAAATCACTCAAATTAAAAGTAGAGCTCGTTTGTACCATTCCCACCGAAATCACTGCCGGCACCGGAGCATTAGTACCAAACAAACCATTATTTTTATTGCCAAAGTTAGCAGTCGAAGTAGAATTAGCTACCGACCCCTCGCTGTCTAAATACCATTTTATTTTTACTCTATCTATTTTATTCGCTACAGTTCCATCATTTGTCTCAGCATTTTCATCCCCGTCAAATTTCGCTCTCACTACAAAGCTAGGGTTTGCCTCTGATATAGTCCCCTCTATATCTTTCGTTACGTTAGATAGCTTTACGCAAGTATAAGCCTGCTGCATATTATTATCACCATTTTGGGTTTCTTTTATAAATACCTCGCCACCGGCATTTCTTCCCAATAGCACCGCCACGCCATCACACGAATCATAACTACCTAATGTCCCGTTTTCTTGTTCTATCCATTGCCTAATATCATTACAGCTAAAGCCCCCTACTTCTGTCACCTCACCGTCTACGCAGCTCTGATAATTATAGTAGGCCAACTTCGCATCTTCTATCCCAGCCAATGCCGAATCGTATGCCGACTGCGCCAGATCATCATTGGATGTGCGTGTTACTTCTGAAATTATCACTGCTGCAAAACTCGCTGCAATTATTACTAATATTAATGTAGATATTGCCACAATGTAAAACGATGCCGCACCCTTTTTGAATCTATTGTTGTTTCTCATTATTTTCTCCCATTTGCCTGCGCGGCAAAATTAAATTTATTTATTGCACAATAATCAAAGTTGCTATTAAATCCTTCTGGTGCAGTACAAAAATTCCCGTTCGACATTACATTTATCCCACCCTGCACCGTACCTAGGATAAACGACATCGAATAGAACATCGCGTTTAAATCGTTCGACGCTGGAACCGCCGCAGATAAGTCATATAATGCTAGCGAATTGTTATCATTATTTTCCAATAATATTGCTTCTTCATCCGGTATAGCAGAAGATATCGTGAAATTAGACTCCTTGCCACTAGCTCTCCCATAACTAGTGTCGCTCAATACAGATAAACACACATCGCGTTCCTTATCGCGCACCTTCAACAAACGAAAATTATCTCTCGTAGTGCTGCCGTATGTTAATGTAGCTAATTTTGAGTTCAAATCACTCTTATTTGCTACATCATCCGAAAAAAGATACCCCGAATTCCAAATATAAGAATAGGACCCTGTACAGAAAGCTCCACTTATTGGTACATTTCTCATCGGATTAGATTCTTTGCCTCTCAATTTTACTTCGTTAGCATATGTCGTCACTAACATAGATTCTTTTGCTCCATTTTTGAGGCATTTGTTCCTTTCGGCAACATTGCTGTATCTTTTCTGGCATATGTCAGTCAATTTAGTTACTGGCGAATTCTGTACCGCCATCCTTATATCGTCCACCAAATCCATACCCACAGTGTTTATTTGATTCAAAGTTATCCCCCTACGATAAGTCGAAATCGCATCGTTAATAATCAAAGCAATCGTAATCGAAAGTATCGCAATAAATGCAATAGACAACGACAGCTCTACCAACGTAAACCCTTTCTTGTTTCCCAACCTTCGCATAACCATATTATACCATAATCACTTTACGGCTCACACCTGTTGCCCATGTTTATTCCGTCCACCATATTCTCCCCATCCGATACTATTTCCACCCCAGAAGCATTTCTTGCCCCTGCCACTATCCGTATGTCTTTCCGTAAATTACTCCTATCCGGCCCATTTGGATTCACGCAAAAGTCCACATCATCAAAACTAAAATTACCCACCAAATTATCCATCGCCTCGGTCGAACTCACTCCAGACCTAAAAGTATAAACTGTTCCAGAACTCGGATGCCGCACTATCAAAAGCGCACCAAGATACAATTCGTACCCTACCGCAGGGCCATCATCCCATGATTTAGTAGTCTGGATTTGCGCTGCCCACCTTGGCTTATAATTCTCTACAAAACCAACCGGGTTACCATTGTTCGTTATTCTTGCCCCCAGGCACCCCAATCGCGTCAATATTTCGTTTTCTTCAGCGCAATTAGGCATCTTCTCTTCTACTGAGCCTATTACATTATAAGTAGTAATCGCGTTATTATCTCCACTTTCGCCAAAAACTACCAATTTTCCATAAATTGCTTGGTCGCTCCGCCCATCCCCATCATTTTGTACATTCGTCACCTGCGAATATACCCCACGCAAAAACTCTGCAAAATTTTGTACAGAATCGTTATATCTTTGCTGAAAAATTGAGTTCTGCGTGCCTACCGCAATTCCCACAAATACCGCCGCCGTAATCGCTAAAAACAACGACACTTCTACTAAAGTAAACCCACGCCTCATTCTCTTCATACTTTCATTATACCATAAGCGGCTTTATTTAAACAAAATTAATAATTCGGGAACAAATACATTACCCATTTTTCAAAGTTAGAATATTCTTTTTCCACCTTCTCCACCTTTTCAGTTTTATGTTTTTCTTTTGCTATTTCTGTATTATCTGGCATTACTACCATATTTTCCCCACTTAATTTCTTATCTAATAATTTCCTAGCCATCAGCTCCTGGTATTCTTCGGTTTTATAATATTCATTTTCTAATTCCGTTGCTTCTACTTCTATATTTAAAAGTTCCAATTCTTTTTTTTCCGTAATCAAAGTCTCCGATAATTTCCAGTTCCTCGACATCGCCGCTACAGACTGGTACGTCCACACCAAGCACAGTATTATAGCAAGCGAGAGCACTACATTTTCCAACGTAAAAAAATCCCGCTTCAATTTAAACTTCGTCCGCCGCACACTATCCTTCATGCTCATGCTTAGATTATATCAAAAAAAACACCCGTCTGAGTGATTTTGACAGAACTATGGTGGGGATGCCTGAATTCGCACCGCTAGGTCCGAATCCCCAACTAAAAAAGCGCCTCTAGAAGCAGCTGGCGTTATGGTAGGGATGCCTGGATTCGAACCAGGGACACTGCGTGTATAAGACGCATGCTCTAACCAACTGAGCTACATCCCCATTCACTCAATTATATCATAAAAAGAAGCCCCTGTAGGGCTTCTTTTTATTCGCACCTAATTAACTCGCGCGCCGATTAAGCCTTCTTTTTCAAAGTTAGGAAACCGTTGCGAGGATTTTCACAGACTACACGGTCTTCAGGAAGGTCACATGGTGTGCCTTTACCACCTTCAGCATTCTTAGTGAAGAAGTAAATAGTCTGAGGTTTGCCACCACGAAGAGTTACTTCAGATTTATGAAGGTAGTACTTTACTCCCTTGCCGTTAGTATGTTCGTAAGCCATTTAAGCTTCCTCCTTAAGTTAATATATTCTTATCTTATGACCCCAGCTACTAATTGTCAAGGGGTTTTCTAAAAATCCCCCTAAAATTTATACAAACAACAGAGACAATCTGAGTATCACCCACACTATCACTCTTATAAAAATTACAACAATAATCACTAGCGTAAAGAGTAGCATAAATCCAGTTAGCGTCGGTGCCCATAGTGGCGAAGCATAATTTTTACGATATAATTCTGTAGACGGTAAGCTTGCCGCAATCGTATCACTAATCTCATCTGCTGCCGGATATTTTTGTATCTCCCCCATCATACAATTAATATAATTCGGGTCGTTCCAGCTCCATCCATTTGCAATCGCTTGCGGCTGGCATACGCTCGACGCTGCCTGATAAATATTCCCATTTGGGTTACTATCTGAAGCGATCGTCTTTTCTGCTTCTTCCAAAGCTTTATTTGCCGCCCGTATATATTGGTGCTCTAAATAAAATGGCCCCGTCCCAAACATTACCCTCTGACTGCCATTGTCATCCACCACATTAATCACAATATTCGAAAACACAAAATCTTTTAGCTTTTCCAAATTCTGCGAAATCTCTTCGTCATTTTCATTTTTATCTGCCTCTAGCACCGCATCACGTAATTCCGTCATTTTAATATGGTCTATCCGAAGTAGCGTTGCATCCACAAAAAGCAGCGGCACTAGTATCACCAATAATTTCCAAGTTTTCACCTTGTGAAATTTAATCCGCCCACGCTTTTTCATGTTTTCTATTATAACATTTCGTTACATATTATCATATAATTCACTATGATCGAGAAATATATAGGTTAAATCTCTGATTTATCACATTGCGAAGCTTCCGAGATATAGTAAATTATACGTAAATTTTCTTAAATTTTATGCTTGCAAACCCACAAAACCTTTGCTAGAATAGTTTTTGTCGCTCGTTAATTTCCCAATAGACTATTGGCCGCAGTCTTTCGCGAGGTGGGATCCCTATATGGGACGAAACTATTGTTCCATATAGGATGGTCGTAAGGGCGATAAACATTAAGGAGAAAATTAGATACATGCGTATCAAACGACTCAAGCGTTCCACAGAACGCAAAAAGTCAACCATTCCTCCTGCCGCTTGGCAAGAGTTTATCGAAATCTAGTTTCGACAAAAAACTCCGGTCTACCCGGAGCTTTTTTGTTAAACTATTTTATTCGCCTAACTTCGCCGCTACAATATCCTTTAACAGTTTCACAAAATCATCACCAGACCTAGCAGATTCCCAACTAATCTTCTTATCGTTTACTGTTACTTCGCCAGCACTTCCCCATTGTATCAACTGCCCATCTATATAAAACGCCGGTGTACCACCTACGTCAATCCTCTTCCCAATCCCCATATCAAAACTGATCTTTTTAGATACTGCTTCGCTCGCCAAATCCTTATTAAATTTATCCATATCCCCCTTACCATCCGTTACTTCTTCAAAATATTTGTTAAATAGTTCTGTACGTTCGCTAGCCGAGGCATACTCCCATTCTGCCTGCTCTTCGAATAATTTATCCGCATATGGCTTCCAATAGCCTTGCAACCCCGCTGCTTCCGCCGCTGATGCTGCCGCCGTACCATTTTGATGATAAGAAAGTAGGAAACTCCTATACACTACGCCAAGCTTACCATCTAGTTCTTCTATCGCCTTATTTACACGCGGATTAATAGACGCACAACCCGGACATTGATAATCCGCGTACTCAAAAATCAACACCGGTGCATCTGCGTTGCCCTTTACGTGGTCGCCAATATTGCCATTATCTTTTGTTGGCTCTATCACCGAATAAAAATCATATTGATTAAAATCCGTCGCCTTATTATTACCATCCACAATAAAATACGTTGCAATCGCCAGAAATGCCACTACTACCACCCCTATAATCACCCCCACTACAGAAAAACCTCTAACCTTTTTCATATAACTCCTTTAATGATATAATCATTATAACATGTTGGAAGAAATGATGCGGAAGTTTGTCAAGTTTATCGACCCAAAGCTAGAAAAATACCGGCCGAAAAAATCCCCTGCACCAATTCCCAAATATACCCCCAAAACTTTACCAGAATTCATCGACGTATTAAAACGTACTCCGCGCAATATTTTAAGCAGTACCGACCGTGCCCGTATCGCCGCCATCATGAGTTTTGATACCCGTACCGTAGCCGATCTCATGATTCCCAAAAACCAAATGGTATTCGTAGATAAAAAAGAAATCCTCGGCCCACTAGTTTTAGATAAATTATACAAATCTGGCTTTACCAATTTCCCCGTTACCGATAGTAAGGGTAAAATTGCCGGCGTCATCCACACCGAAGCCCTCAATACCCTAGAAATCAAAAAAACCGACCGCGCCGAAAAATACCTAGATAAAAATGTCCAATTTTTGCATCTCACAGATTCTTTAACTTTCGCCGTAGAAGAAATCGAGCGCACCAATAGCTACTATTTCTTAGTATTAGACGATAACCAAACCATGGTCGGCTGCTTCACTATTCAAACCCTCTTAGACTACCTCTTGAACTAATTGCTAAAATAGCAATAATATGTTAAAATAAAAAAGTAAACCGCGCCCTAGTGCGGAATTTATGTACTTTAAGGAGGTCTATTATATGGACACAAGTGTTTATCATTCGCCATTCGACGGGCGCTATACCAGCCCCCAAATGAATCGCATCTTTTCGGATGACCGCAAGTTTTCTACCTGGCGGCGGCTATGGATTGCCCTAGCAAAAGCTGAGAAAACGCTGGGGCTCAACATCGCCGACGAACAGATCGCCGAAATGGAGCAATATGTTGATGACATCAATTACGATGTCGCTAACGCGCGCGAAAAAGAGGTTCGACACGATGTAATGGCTCACGTGTATGCTTTCGGCCAGCAAGCCAAATCTGCTGCCGGCATCATCCACCTCGGCGCCACCTCATGTTATGTCACGGATAACACCGATATCCTGAATATCCGCGATGCCCTGCAGCTCGTCCGTAGCAAACTGCTCGGAATTATTAAACTCTTGGCAGATTTTGCAGAGAAGGAAAAGTCTACGCCCACGCTGGGCTACACACATTATCAGCCCGCTACACCTACCACCATAGGGAAGCGCGCCAGCCTTTGGCTGCAAAACTTCGTAGCCAATCTTCGTGAACTCGACTTCGTTATATCCCAGCTCAAAATGCTCGGCTGTCGCGGTGCCACTGGCTCTAGCGAAACCTTTATGAAGCTCTTCCACGGAGACGAGCCTAAGTGCAAAGCTCTCGAAGTTATCATTGCCTCGCAATTTGGATTCACAGTGCCAGATAATGTATTCCCGGTCTCTGGCCAAACCTATCCGCGCAATCTGGATTTCCAGACCTTAAACGCTCTCGCCGCCATCGCCGCCTCTGCTCACAAAATGGCACAGGACATCCGCCTGCTTCAGCACGACAAGGAAATTGAGGAACCTTTTGCCAAAAATCAAATCGGTTCTTCTGCTATGGCCTATAAGCGTAATCCTATGCGCTCCGAGCGCATCTGTTCACTTGCTAGGTTTATCAGTGGTCTTCCCGCTATGGCATGGCAGACCGCTGCCACCCAGATGCTAGAACGTACCCTGGACGATTCGGCCGGCCGCAGAGTTTACATCCCTGATGCTTTCCGTGCCACTGACGCTGTTCTCATACTTTGCAGTAATGTCATTGACGGTCTCGTCATCAACCGCGGTGTTATTAACGCTCGCCTCGATGCAGAGCTTCCCTTTATGGCCACCGAAGCCATCATCATGAAGGCTGTCGAAAAAGGCGCTGATCGCCAAACTATGCACGCTAAAATCCGTGAGATCTCACTATCCCTTGGAAAATCCGTCAAAGACGGTACCATTTCGCCTGAAAGAGTCAAAAATGAGATGGCCCTTCGTATCAATGATGATTCACTGATCCCGCTTACCTGTGACGAAATCTACGAACTTTTCGACGCCTCTAAGCTTATCGGTCGCTGTCCCGGTCAGGTCGACGATTATCTGCGCAACACCATCAACGCAATACTCGCAGACGATCAAAGTATCGTTGTAGATACCAAGGTGAATGTATGAAGACCTCAAAAAGTGTCGCCACTCGGCGGCACTTTTTCACTGTTTATTAATAATAGAATGAGAATTTTAGTAGATGCATTAAAAGATTTCCTAGGTAAAACTGTAACTGTAGAAGGTTGGGGTCAACTCTCGCCGCGACCACGGTGGCCTCATTTTCATAGATTTGCGCGATCACACCGGTATCATTCAGTTAGTTATTACTCCAGAAACCAAAGATGCATTTGCTCTTGCTGAAACCATCCGTGATGAGTTTGTCTTAAAAGCTACCGGCACCATGCGCAAACGCGAGCCAGATTTGATAAACCCCAACATCCCTACCGGCAAAATAGAATTAGTCGTAGAAAATTTAGAACTCCTCAACAAGTCCGAGCTCTGAAAGGGTTAGATTTGGGTTTTATTCGCCTGCAACGTAAGTACAAGCAAAAAGTTAGTTTCGAGATTATCAAATCCTATCGTAATTTCATCTACTAAATTATGCTATAATAACCTTATGGCTATTACCGAAATGTTTTTCTGGTGGTATTCTCGCGGGTGGCAAACTTTCATCGCCAAAGCTCGCAATTCCCTCGTCAGCATCACTGACTTTTTCTCTATGTCTTCTTTAATCCGTACTCTTTTTAAACCTTATCGCCAAATCTCCGCCGAATCCGCCTCTGGCACCGCCTCGCTAGACGTCAAATTTCACATGTTTATAGATAGACTAGTATCACGTTTTATCGGCTTTATCTCAAGATTAATATTACTCCTCGCCGGCACACTTATCATCATTATCGGCGGCATTGCCTGCTTAGTATTAATTATCCTTTGGCCTTTTATTCCATTGCTTCCTATCGCCGGCATTATCCTCACTATCGCGGGAGTAATCATATGAAAAATTCCTTTGACCCTAAGAACCCCCGCGTCAAAAAAGCCCACCAAAAGCGCGCGTTGAATAACCCTCCCGTCCTTGCCCTTACATTAATCATTTTTATCACTCTACTTTTTGGCGGTATCGCATTACTATATTTCAAAATCAGCCTCGGATGGGCTTTAATTGGCTTTTCCGCCTGGCCCGCCATGCTAATTTACTGGATTAAAAATGCCCTGGCCGATATACCTATTGGCAAATCCGGCAATTTCACCGACCTCATTTCCGAAGATTTACTTTTGTTATTATCAGCTGACATCACTCCGGCAGACCTCACCAAAGTTTTACCTAAAACCAGAAGTGGAGCCTTCATCATGGCGCGCTTCGGCTTGCCCATTCCCTTCTTTGACCAAGTTGCCAATTTTCTCCCCACCTCCACCGAGCCTATCTACGAGGCCGCCCACCACATCCGCGAGGTCACCAATTCCGAAGAAATCACCGGTGCCGTACTCGCCGTAGCTATTATTTCCAACGTACCAAACTACGAGCTACTTTTAAACCAATTCCAGCTTACCATAGCCGACTTACACCAGGGCATCATTTGGTTCAATTACTTAAATGGCATGGTAAAAAATGCCAAAAAGCCTGTTCATTCCGGCGGCGTTGCCCGCGATTTTGCCTTTGGCTATACACCTACTTTGGAGCGCTTCGCCATTAATTTGTCCGAACGCTACTCTGGTGCCCACACCAAGCTCCAAATGGCCGACCATACCAAAATAATCGACCAAATTATCGACACTTTCACTCGCGGTGGCCGCCAAAATGTCGCTCTCGTCGGAGCATATGGTTCCGGTCGTTCCACTATCGTTAATTCTCTTGCCGAAACCCTCATGAATGCCGATAGTAAAATCCCTAACTCTCTTAAATACCGCCAAATCTATTCCTTAGACGCGCCCAGTCTTATCTCTGCTGCCAAAGACAACGGCGAACTAGAATATATTATGATCAATATTTTCAACGAAATTTATTCCGCCAAAAACATCATCCTCTGTCTAGACAATGCTCATCTTTTCTTTGAAGAAGGCCCAGGCTCAGTAGATATCAGTAGTCTCCTTGCACCCATTTTAGAAGCCGGCCGCATCCGTATGATTCTAATCATGGACGACCAAAAATTCCTTGAAATCTCCGCTCGTAATTCTGCTCTAGCTAATGCATTAAATAAAATCGTCGTTACCCCTTCCAACAAAGAAGAAACCTTAAAAATTCTCATGGACCAAGTCCCCCTCTTTGAATATCAAAAAAATGTCGTTTATACATACCGCTCCCTCACCGAAGCCTACCGCCTTAGCGAACAATACATTCACGATGTCGAAATGCCCGGCAAAGCTAAATTATTATTAGAAACCGCCGCCAGCTACGCCGAAGGCGGCCTGGTTACCGCACTTTCTGTTCAAACTACCGTTGAAAAATCTTACGGCGTAAAAGTCAAAGTCGCCTCCGACGAAGAAGACCGTAGCAAATTATTAAATCTCGAACAGCTCATTCACGAACGCATGATAGACCAAACCGAGGCCGTCTCCGCCGTTGCCAACGCCCTACGCCGTGCCGGCGCCGGCGTCAAACATGCTGGCCGGCCCATCGGTACCTTCCTTTTCCTCGGTCCTACCGGTGTAGGTAAAACCGAGCTAGCCAAAACCCTGTCTGAAGTTTACTTCAACGGCGAAGATAACATTATTCGCCTAGACATGAACGAATTTGTTTCTGCCACCGATGTCTCACGCCTCATCAAAGACGGTGCCGAAGACGGCCTCAGCCTCACCGCCCAGGTTTCCAAACAACCATTCTCCGTAATTTTATTAGACGAAATCGAAAAAGCCCACCCTTCTGTACTCACTACTTTACTCCAAGTACTAGACGAAGGTATCCTTCGCGACGAAAAAAACCGCGAAATCAGTTTCCGCGACAGCATCATCATCGCCACTTCCAATGCCGGCGCCAATGAAATCCGCGAAAAAATCATTGCCGGCGCCAAAATTGAGGATTTCAAAGAAGAATTTATCGAAAATCTCATTTCTAGTAGCGAATTCAAGCCCGAATTCTTGAACCGCTTCGACGAAATCTGCTTATTTAAGCCATTATCTAAAGAAGACTTAGTTAGCGTACTAGATTTAATTATCGCTTCTGTCAATAAAACCTTAGAGCCGCAAAAAATCTCCGTAGTAGTAGATGATAGTGCCAAGCAAATTTTAATAGATAAAGGTTATGATCCCAAAATGGGCGCCCGCCCCATGCGCCGCATCGTGCAAAAAACCGTAGAAAATATCGTCGCCGCAGCTATATTATCTGGCCACGCCACTCCCGGTTCCACCCTTCACATCACCCCAAGCGAAATTGAGATTAGCTAGAAAAAGCGCCGTCCTAAGACGACGCTTACATGAATTAATCCGACGCAGAAAACAACCAATAAGCATCAAAGTCCATCTCGCCATAACTAGGCGCGCAGAACTTCACTGACCAACCTTGAGCTTCATATGCCGGCTCAATATCAAGCCAATGATTTGTAAAGAAGTCTTCCTGCGGAACGCTCGTCCCATCCGCCTGCATTTTTTCAAGAGCTTTGGCGATAACCTCTTTCTGGGTAATTTTTATAGATGTACCATATCGCTCAGCGAGTAAATCATTAATCACCTCGTAGATTTCGTCAGAAACAAACTCTGCAAGGTGACGCCGTTTGGCTTCTTCCGGTGTGATAGGTTTATGTACCACGCTCATATTCCACACCACCTTTCGTTTTATTCTAAACTATGAACGTCAACTCATATCATATATTATTCTACTGGTTTTGTCAAGGACCTTGGCTCGAATCTATCTTCATCACAATAAAAACAAACCCCCACGGGGTTTCTTTTTATTGTGGCGGAAAGGACAGGATTCGAACCTGCGGACGTTTCCGTCTCTGGTTTTCAAGACCAGTGCCTTCAACCACTCGGCCACCTTTCCACCCACTATTATAACATATTAAGCCACTCAAAATCAATCCCCTACCCTCATTATATCACACTTATGCTAAAATGTCAAATATCCGTATCCAGCACGGTATATACTTTATACCCAGGATACAATTTCTTAATTTTCCTTTGGATTTCTCGCATTTTCGCTGCCGCATCTTTTTCTTCAAACGAAAACACCAAATCCAAAGATATCACTTTTTCTTCCTCGTCCACATAAAATCCATGCACTTGCACCACTGTGGAATAATCTTTTACTATAGCCTCTATCTCTTGCTTCATTTTCTTATATTTACCACTTTCGTTCGCTGCATATACACCCAAAGTCAAAATAATGCCGTATTTTTCATAAACCTGCACTTCTATCTGTCGCGAAAGCCGATGAATTTCCCTAGTATGTAGTTCGTCACCCACTTGTATGTGTGCACTTGCAATAATTTTATTCGGCCCATAATTATGCAGCGCCAGATCATATACTCCCTGCACTTCGCCAAACTTCTCAATCGTTTTCTTCACTCTAGCAATTATCTCGTCATCCACTCGCGCACCAATCAAATCATTCACCGCATCGCGCATAATTTCTACAGCCGTCTTAATAATCATCACCGCAATTAGTATACCAATATAGCCCTCCAAACTAATATGCCAAATAAAACTAATTATCGCACCCACCAGCACAGATAGCGAAAGTGCCGCATCCGATATCGCATCCACTCCACTCGCCACCAGACTTCCAGAGTTCAACGCCTTTCCTTTTTCCTTCACAAATCGCCCAAAGAAAAACTTTACCAGCACCGCCACCGCAATTATCACAAGCGACGCCACCGAGTAATCTGCTTCTTCTGGCGTAATAATCTTTTCAATAGATTCTTTAAATGCCATCACGCCTGCCGCTAGCACAATCACTGCTACCACCGCCGCCGAAAAATACTCTACCCTACCATAGCCAAACGGATGTTTGCGATCTGGCCTTTTGGTTGCTAGTCTTAGCCCTACTATTGTCACCACGGATGACAATACATCTGTCAAGTTATTTACCGCGTCCAAGATGATAGAAATAGAATTTGCAATCAGCCCCACCACAGCCTTAAAGCCCACCAAAACTAAATTGACCAAAATCCCGTAAATGCTAATTTTAACAATTTCTTTATTGCGTTGCATTTTTACTCTGCGTTCGTGTAAACATTTGTCACATCGTCGAGATCGTCTATCGCACCCAGTAGTTTCTCTAGTTTTTCGGCCGCTTCGCCTTCTACTGGCACATAATTATTCGGTACGTATTGTAATTCTGCCGAAGTAATCGTTAGTCCTGTATCGGCAAGAGCCGCCCGCACTTTCATCAAGTCCGAAGCCGCCGTATAAATTACGCTGCCTTCGTCTTCTTCCGTTACGTCCTCCGCGCCAGCTTCTAGTGCCGCCATCATCGCATCTTCACCCTTCTCGGAAATCTCAATTACACCCTTCCTGGTAAACTGGAACATCACGCTACCTGGATCCGCCATCCGGCCACCAGATTTATCTAAAGTATGGCGTACCTCTGGCATTGTACGGTTTTTGTTATCCGTAGCTACCTCTATAACTATACCTACCCCACCTGGGCCATATGCCTCGTAAACTTCTTCAATTAGCGCCGCCGCCGATTTATCTGCCGCCCGCGCAATCGCCCGTTCTATATTGGCTTTTGGCATATTTGCGTGCCGCGCCTTCTCTAACACCATCGCAAGTGATGGGTTCATCGCCGGGTCAGTACCCTGTCTCGCTGCAATCGCAATCTGATTTCCAATTTTCGTAAAAAGCGCCCCACGCTTGGCATCCACCACCGCTTTTTGTCGCTTCGTTGTCGCCCACTTACTATGTCCAGACATATTTTCTCCAAATCATTAAAATAATTGATAATTCTCTTCTCTTAATTTTACCATTTTTTGCCTAATAAGTCCAATCACAAGCGGCACAAATATCACAAGATAAATCAAAAACACCCACGCCTGATACGGCTCTATTTCTATCAAAAAACTTTTCATCCCGCCAAAAAATTCCACCACCGCAATATGAAAGTCTAATAATTTTGTTGCCAACCACCCCACCGCCGTTTCCAAAAAAGGCACGCCAGCCACCACACCAGTCAAAAACACTAGCCCCATCGCATATGGCAAAGTCGGCAAAATTAGCAAATTCGCTATCACCGATATCAGTGACACCGTACCGTAATAATACAAAATTATCGGCAATGTCATCAGAGTTGCCGCTAGTGTAGTAATTACCACTTCCGCCACAAGCCCCGGCTTTTTCTCGCCATAGAAAAATTTAGTCAGTCGCGACCCCAATATCATAATCCCCGCAAAACTCGCAAAAGATAATAGCCACCCCAAATTAATCATAAACATCGGGTTCACCAATAATGTCCCAGCCGCCACTATCAAAATTATCCGCCACGGCGCAAACTTCCGTCCCACATACCAAGCAAGTAGCGTTAATATCGTCATCACTCCAGCCCTCATAATAGATGGCGTCCACCCTACCATTGCCATAAAAAACACCACAAATATCACAGAAAATAGTAGCCCCGCAAAACGCGACAACTTTCCAAAAATCTTTCTCGCAATCTCTATCAAAATTGATAAATGCGCCCCACTCGCCACTACTATATGTACCAGCCCTACCGTCCGCAAGTTTTCATCTAAATCATCCGGCAGCCCCGCCTTCATGCCTAGTAGATACGATAGCCCCAATTTTACTTGCGGCTCTGGCACCAGCCTTGCCACTCGCTCCGCAAACCAATTTCTTACACCTAGTACCCAGTCACCCGGCTTCGGTTTCATAATCTTCTCTATGCTTGGCTTATACATATACCCCGCGTACGTGCCAAACCCCTCTGCCAACTTCCCCCGCACCGTAATCGTATCCGCCCGCGCCACATCACCGTTATACCTCGCCGAAATATAAATACTGCCACTAGCCGCCATACCCTCCTCGCCAAATTTCAAATTTGTAAGTTTAATTTTCGTGCCACCCTCATTCGCCTCTGGGTCACCATCTACTATACCAGTAATCAAAACCTCCTGCCCATAAAACTGCCGAATATAATTCTCTCCCGCTAGCTCACTAGATACTCTAAAAAACGCTAACACCATACCTGCAATTAAAGCTATCACCATAAAAATTAGCTTCGGCCGAAAATACGCTAGCACCATCAGCCCTACCGCAAACCCTATCCACACCGACGATGCAAAAAAGTTAATCCGAAACACCAGTCCCAGCACCACTCCCGCCACAATTCCCACGCACATCGCCACCACAAAATACGATTGGTGCAAACTTCGCCCCATTAAATTCCTCATACGCTGTATCTAGCACATCTCTGGCGTAATTTCAACCTCTCTATTTAGCTTTTGCCTTTCCCTATACCGCCTGCGCTTTTTTGCCACCCCAAAATATGGTATAATTTACCCACGCACCCGTAGCTCAGCTGGATAGAGCGTCAGTTTCCGGAACTGAAGGTCACACGTTCGAATCGTGCCGGGTGTACCAAAAGCTAAAAATATAACTTGTTGTATTTTTAGGTTTTGGATACCGCCCGGCTAGATACCTCATCGTGCCGGGCGCACCAAAATCACATCCTCTTCGAGGATTTTTTATTCACTTCAAATCAATCCAGATCAATTTAGTCTTTTCTTTTAGAAGAACAACTAGATTTTACAAAATAAGCTACAGCAATCGTCGCAAATACAGACAATGAAATAATCACAAATTGATAGTCTACCTTCGCAAAATCCTCAACCACAAACATCGCGCCAGTATTAGGCACAGGCAAATCATCGTCATCACCAGACGACTCACCCTCATTTGGAATCAGGCTCTTCAAAATCGGCATAATACTTTCCGGAATATGTCCAATGACAAGATTTTTTGCATTAGAAGCTAAACTATATGTATAGAATAGCGAGTACTCCTCCCCAAAAGTTTCTTGAGTATATTTCGCATCAGCAACAATAAAAGGCGCCAAAACCCTAATAAGCTCAGGGATATTTTCTTTCAAAATAATAAATTCTTCTTCAGTAACCGCTGGATTATTATAATCACTATATTCACCAGCATAAGTTTTCAAATGACTAACAAAATCCTCTATGTCATCACTATTTGCAGTGCCTTTCAAAATTTTAACAAGGTCCTGATAGGGCGGAAAATTTGCAAGAGCTTCCCCTATATCCTCATAACCCATGCTCATTAAATCTATAAAAGCGTTCCCGGCAACTCTACCAGCCAACCCATTAGTAGTATCAGTAATAAAACCAGTAAACTCACTCTGCTTATCCAAAGTCCTTAGCTGATAAGCCTGCATAATTGCTGAAAGCGGTGCCTTCACATTGGCATCAAAATATTCCCTAGTAAAACCATTTTCTATTATAAATTGAAGCCAACCATCCATAAAATCTTTACCATTCATAGTGCCCACATTTTTCGTAAGACCATCATTATTTGCTAATACATTGGACGCCCTAGAACTATCCGCAAGATCCGAAATATCCACAACCACAGTATCAATCTCTAGATCGGCAGGATGGATCTCTTCATAGACTCCAGTATTATAAAAACCCCAATCTTCCGGGAACATGTAGCCTAACAACAAGTCATTCCCATCTTTTACGTCATGAATATTTGCATAATTAGTTTCTATGCTGCTAGCCCTTGGCGCCCCAAAAGTATAAACATAGAAATCTTCTGCCGACATCTCATAGCCAGAAAGATTAGCATTGATGTTTCTAGCAGCCAAGTCAACCACCGCACCACCGCGCGAATATCCCACAATCCAAATCTTATAGCCAGAAAGTTGCCGATCAGAAATATACTCGCTGAGTCTCTCCACAATTAGTTCAGCAGATTCGTTAAAACCAACATGATCACCACTCGTCCCGACATTAAAGTTAGAAAGCCACTCGGTCATATAATTATAGTTACGTGGAGCAACCACAATTAGATCCTGCCCACTTGGGAGCTTTTTTCGCGCAATAGTCGTACCCATAGAATGTCCATTTTCCTCTGAAGATTCATCCCAACTATCATAATCGTCAAAACCCAGCTCGCCCAAAAACTTCGTCAGCTTCGGATTCGGCGTGGAACTATCAGAAGGATACCCATCAGCCTGATTTTCATAACCAGCCAACGCTAAAGCGTAAGAAACTGCACGAAGCTCTGGATGGTCACCTGTAGATGGCACATCAAAATAATGATCACTATATTCAATAGTATCAGTCGCGTCCAGCGCATCCCAAACTGTCTGCCATGGTTCATCCGGATTTTCAACAAATGCATAATACGGATAAGTTGCCGTTATAGAATCCTCTACCGCAGCCGGCTCATCAGCAAACGCATTAGACAATGTACCACAATATAGCATAACGACTGCAGATAAAACGCCTATCAACAATTTAGAAAAAACACCATCACTTTTTCTATAGCTCATCACAAAATCCCCAACCTAACATATTTATATTATAACATAAGCACTTTCTAAAATATCGAAATGCAAAGCATTCTCTGCCCCACATACATAGCTGCCCAATAAATAGCGCTATCTATGATATAATATAGCCAGGTAGCGTAGCTAACTACCACTATGCACTCGTAGCTCAGCGGATTAGAGCACTTGTCTTCGGAACAAGGGGTCGTGGGTTCGAATCCCTCCGAGTGTACCAAATATCACATTCGTGGGTTCGCACCGAGCGCAGCGAGGTTCTTCTTCATCCCTCCGAGTGTACCAGATATAATGAATAGAAATAGATGAAGAAAAAGCACATCAAAAAGCTAGATTACGATAAAACTATCAAAAAGGTAGAAAACATCTCAAGCAAAATTGATATAATCATGCGAAATAGATTAATCATCGCTTTCTTTCTTATAGTAGATGGTGTTACCTTCATACTCAATCCAGACACCACCTTACCAGAAATGGCGAGAAACATCATCCTGCTCATTCTCTTAGCTGCCACCTCAATACTCATCACAAATCTTGCCGCCAAAACCAAAGACAAGAAAACAATCGCCATATCCCTAGCCATCATCGCGGCAGGTATATTTTTCTACTTCTACCCAGATCTTATCGCCGCCTACATGCAACTCTTATTATCCCTGTTTATCATATACGACGGCATCACCAATATAGCAAACATTCTTCACCTAAACGACAAATTATCAAAATACGCCAGGGCTATCTCAAGAAAATATAATAATTTCATCCACCGCAAAGCAGAAGACGAGAAAAAGAAACAACAAAAAGAAAAATTCAAAGACATTGACAATAATATTAACGAAGGCCTAGAGCAACAAAAAGAAAAGCTTATCACTCCACTTAAAAAGATAATAAACAAAGCCAACAAGTCTTCCACTTTATATATCATCACCAACGCAGCGTCTATTGCTTTCGGAATAATACTCCTCATCTTCCCAGACGTTTCCATGATGATATGGGGCCTCATATTCTTATATACAGGCCTATCCAACTTCTTTATTGCCGCCAAAACAATAGATCTCGTAACAAAAATCAAGCAAAAGAAATTCAAAGAAATCCTATTTAATACCGACAACAAACAGGATCATAAACAAATCAAATAACATCACGCGCCGCCTCCCCTACCATAGCTCCCCTCTTTAGGGTATACCAAATCCCAAATCTATGATATAATATGTGTAAGTGGTACCGTAGCTCAGCTGGTTAGAGCGTGGGACTCATAAGCCCAAGGTCGGTGGTTCAAGCCCACCCGGTACTACCAGCTTAAGACTACACCTTGGAAACTAAGATATTATAAAAAATCCCTGACCCATCAGAGGATTTCTTTTTTGTAATTATCGCAGATATTACCATAAATCCATTGCAATAAACCCCGCATCAAGTTATAATTAAATTGCTACATATCAGTTATATAAACAAGCAGTTTTTTAAAGTAACTGCCGCCACAAGATTTCAATGGCACCGTAAGGGAACATTGAGTTTTGTGGTTAAGCAGCTGCTTGATAACATAACTGATGTGTAGCACCCCTTGCGGTGCCATTTTTGTAATACTACCCCGTTTACACAAAATGGCGCCACAAAGATAAAGTACTTTTATATATTCAGCGGGTCCTGACACTCATATTCTCTCTCGGGGCGCGTCCGCCCGGCCCATCGCCATGGGCGGGCGGCGCTACTTCTCGCCTTGCCAGGCTCCGAACCCCCTTCGCTAGAATATGAGTGCCACCCGCTAATAGATATATGTAATACAAAATCAAGCCAAGAGAGAGGTAAGTAAAATGGGTGACAAACAATATAAAACAAATACTAGCTATACGGATTTCTTCTACTATTTCTTCCGCAACATTCTTCTAGTTGGTATCCCTCTAGTTATCATTTCTGCTCTCATCCTTGGCTTTAGCGTTTCTCACAGTTCCGCCACCAATTCCAACTCAGACAGCGTTACTCTCACCCTTTCTACATCCTGTACATTAAGTAGTTCTGTCATTACTCCACATCATGCATCGCTTAATGGCGGACAGTATGAAGAAGGTATAGGCGATACTAGGATTAATACGTATTGCAATGATAATAATGGCTATAGTATCTATGCTATAGGTACTAGTAATAATGTAGATGGGAATACAGACTTAGTTAGTAATCTAGATGAACATTATAATATCCATACCGGAGCATACGTTAATGGTAATAATATAGATGCTTCTACTCCTTCCTTTTGGGGCATGAAACTAACCCCAGGAGTAGGTACTGGTAGCAGTAGTGAATTAACTCCGCCTACTATTATGAATAGTTATAATAGCTATAATGTAGTACCAACTAACTACACCTTAGTGGCTTCTAGAACTTCTGGTACTAATATGACTATAGATACCGATATTACTGGTTCTTACTTTAATACCACATATAATATCTATGCATCAAGCGTACAGCCTGCTGGGAGTTATGAAGGGAAAGTGAAGTATGTAATGATACACCCACATAAGAATAATAACAACATAGGATTTAATGAGGCATTTGCTCTAAGTGGCAAATCTAGCGTAGGTAATTATTATGCTATGCAGGACATGACTAGCGATATATGCAATATGGTAAACATTTATGACGAACCTTCTCAAACCCAACTCATAGACAAAAGAGACGGTAAAACTTACTGGGTAGCCAAACTCAGAGATGAGCATTGTTGGATGGCGCAGAATTTAGGCTTAAACCTAGACCCAGCTAAGCCACTTACTTCAAACGATACAGATCTTACAGACCACTCACTATCTGGTGCTTATGTAGACGGTTATACATACGACGATGAAACCGGAGTTAATACTTGGGCGCCAGCGGTCAGCGCCAAAACCACTAATTTTGAAGGTGATACTGCTACCGGACTGACGACCAACTACAAGCCATACTCTGCTAAAAAAACCGACAACGTAGAGACGGGACACGCCTCACTAGGCAATTACTACAATTGGGCGGCCGTTGTTGCTTCTAATGATATTAGTTCCTACAAATCTGAAGGTAACACCCCGCAAAATTCTGTTTGCCCCAAAAATTGGCGTCTTCCTAATCTCACGCAATCCCAAGAATTCAAAAACCTCAATGATCTATATAACAACGGCTCCACTACTAGTAGCGCCAATTTAACCATCAGTCCATTATGGTATATACAATCCGGCTATATACAAGGGACGGCGCTAAAGAATTATAGCACAATTGGATATTACCTTTCTAGTAGCTTTAGCCGCTATAGTGGCGATGCTTTTCCTAACGTCCTATTATTTAGTGGTAGTACAGTTAATAATAATGCTACATTTTGGCAATATGGTTGGTCGAACGTCGCATTTCCGGTCCGCTGCCTCGCCCGGTAGTTTCCAGCGAGTGATCTCAACCTAGGTTTTTCAAACTTCAAAACTCTGTTTTTAGAAGCATTTGAAATCGCCCATATAATTTTTACAACTCTACGGCTCGAAAACTGGACAGTACCAGTTTAAGAGCCGTCTAGTGTTGCTAAAAATTATCTTGGCGCGCATTTCAACCGCTGAGAAGAATACGAGTTTTGAAGTTTCGATGAAAAGTAGATTCGGACAGAACCAGCCAACCTCATAGGCTCAAACAAAAATCCAGTTTTGAAACTAAAATACTTCAGAAAAATGGTATAATACCTTTATGAACACCAAAAAAGGCTTCACTGTTTTAGAACTAATTATCGTAGCAGTTTTTGCATCTTTACTACTTATTCTCTTTTTCGTGCAAAAATCCAACATCGATGCCATGCAACGCGACGAAGACCGCAAGACTGCCATCAATGCTATGTATTACGCCCTAGAAGAAAGCTTTTACAAAGACCACGGCTATTATCCAGAATTTATTTCCGAAGAAAACATCAAAGTAATAGACCCAGCCCTGTGGACAGACCCACTCGGCTTTAACCTGGGCGATTCCCTCAGCTCCTATTCTTACACGCCAGCCAATTGCAATGAAGGCAAATGTAAAGAATACACCCTCAAAGCCGACCTAGAAAAAGAAGACGATTACATCAAATCCAACCGCAACTAATTAATTATTCTTCTGTCTCTTTCTTTTTGCGACCACGCTTTTTGGCATCAGAAATCAAATCCGTTACCTCTTTTAGCTGCTCGCCAGTAATATCCGAATACTTAAAAGTATAAGTTGTTTCATCACCCACCGTAGACAATCGCAGTGTTCCATAATGGAACAAACTTTGTAGCAAATTCTCTTGCCTAAAGCTCGCGTCCTCCACCGAACTCAAATCAATAATATTTACCGAATTCACCACCGGCGAAGTCATCACCATCTGAATCACTCGCCTATTCGTGATAAATAGCTTATTTCCTCGATGCACCGTCAGCGATATTAAGCCAATAATTATCGCCGCCGCAAGTAGCGCCGCCAAAATAATAAACAAGAAATTTCGCCCCATTTCATCTATCATGGATTGCCCCATTAACACCAACAAAAACGCTAGTAGCACCACGGCTAGTCCAAGACCTACTCCACCGAATATCAGAAAAAGACAAATCTTCGCTCGCTTAAAAGCAAATTCTACATACTCATCATCTTCTAGGCGAAGGCCCGGAAAATCTTTTTTACTCCGCTCGTGACGAATTTTAGCTAGACTTTCGTCCATAATAGATTACTCCTTTTTAGGGTATCAAAAACCCACTTACTTACATTATAGCACATTTTTCTCATTTTGTAAATGTCTCTTCCCCTTCTCTGTCACCATCCTTCCCCGTGGTGTACGTGCCAGCAAGCCTAGCTGCAAAAGATACGGTTCGTAATAATCCTCTATCGTAGCTGCCTCATCACCGGTGAGCGCCGCAATAGTAGTAAGTCCTACCGGTTTATCACCATAATTTTCATACATCAGCTTTAGCATATTTCTATCCGCCGGATCTAGACCTAGATAATCTATTTCCATTAATTTAAGTGCATCCGTAGCTATCGCTGTATCTATAATGCCATCGCCATTTACATCTGCATAGTCCCGCACCCGCTTAAAAATCCGGTTTGCAATGCGCGGCGTCAAGCGCGAACGTGTAGCCAAAAGCTCCGTAGCCTCCGGGGCTATTTTCGTTTTTAGTATCCCTGCCGTACGGTTAATAATCTGCTCTATTTCTGGCTCTTTATAATACTCTAGCCGATGAATTATGCCAAACCTATCCCTCAGCGGCCCCGCAAGCGACCCCGTACGCGTAGTAGCCCCTATCACCGTAAAATGTGGCAAATCTAGCCGTACGCTCCGCGCCGCCGGGCCTTTACCTATCACAATATCTAGCTTATAATCCTCCATCGCAGAATATAGCACTTCTTCTACCGCCCTACGCAAACGATGGATTTCATCTATAAATAACACGTCACCATCTTTTAGATTGGTAAGAATAGATGCAAGGTCACCCGCCCGTTCTATCGCTGGGCCGCTCGTTACGCGTAGTGACGCGCCCAATTCGTGCGCTATCACACCCGCCATCGTAGTTTTCCCTAGCCCTGGCGGCCCATACAAAAGCACGTGGTCCAAAGTAGAACCATCACTCCGCTTTTTCACCGCCTCTATCGCCAGCTTAATATTATTCTTCAGATGCTCCTGCCCAATATATTCCTTAAAACTCGTAGGGCGAAGCGAAATCTCAATCTTTTCTTCTTCCGAATTACTTTCCGCCAGCGTCGGCTCCACTAACCTCTCTATTGCCATACCCCCATTATACCAGATAACCCCCATATCATTACGTTACTTTTTAAAAAAATAATTGACACTATCAAAGACTGCAGAATTTAAATGAACATAAAACCCACTTTCTGCTCCAAGACGAAACTCAAGTGCCAAGTTTTCGCTAGCACTATTGACAACCGAGTGCTAATGCGCTACAATAGAGACAGATTAGCACTCACTACGTGCGAGTGCCAACAAAATTCATTAAAATCGTAATAAGATAAACTCAAAAAGGAGGAAAATGAGTAAAATAATCGGCATAGATCTCGGCACCACCAACAGCGCTTTCGCTTATATGGTAGCCGGCAAGCCAGAAGTTATTACTAATTCAGAAGGCGACCGCACTACCCCATCCGTAGTAGCTGTTACCAAAAAGGGCGAACGCCTAGTGGGCAAAGTCGCTCAGCGTCAGCGTGTAACGAACCCTAAAAACACTATTTACGGCATCAAGCGTCTAATCGGCCGCAAATTCGACGATGAAGAAGTTCAGCGCGACCTTAAAATCAGCCCGTACAAAATCGTCAAAAAAGGCAACGGCGTAGCCGTAGAAATGGATGGCAAAGAATACACTCCAGAAGAAATCAGCGCCATGATTCTTTCTAAAATCAAAGCCGACGCCGAAGCTTTCCTTGGCGAAAAGGTTACCGAAGCTATCATTACGGTGCCTGCTTACTTTGATGATTCTCAACGCCAGGCCACCAAAGATGCTGGTAAAATCGCCGGTCTCGAAGTAAAGCGTATCATCAACGAGCCTACTGCGGCCGCCCTGGCTTACGGCCTCGAAGGCAAAAAAGACGAAAAAATCGCCGTCTTCGACCTAGGCGGCGGTACCTTCGATGTAAGCATCATGGATATCGGTGACGGTGTGTTTGAAGTACTCTCCACCAACGGCGACACCCACCTCGGCGGTGAAGATTTTGACAACATTATCGTCAACTTCCTAGTAGATGAATTTAAGAAGGAATCCGGCATAGATATCAAGGGCGACGCCGCCGCAATGCAACGCGTGAAAGACGAAGCCGAAAAAGCCAAAAAGGAACTCTCTAGCTCTACTTCCACCGACATCAACCTTCCCTTCCTTTCTGCCGATGCCGATGGCCCAAAGCACTTTGAGTATACTTTGACCCGCGCTAAATTAGAAGAGTTGGTAGCGCCACTCTTGGACCGCCTCGCCAGCCCGGTAGAAAAGGCTCTCCAAGATGCCAAACTAAACACCAAAGATATCAACGAAATCGTGATGGTAGGCGGTATGACTCGTATGCCAGCCGTAGTTGAAAAAGTTAAAAATCTTTTTGGCAAAGACCCGATGCAGGGTGTCAATCCAGACGAAGTCGTAGCCGTAGGTGCAGCTATCCAGGGCGGTGTATTGCAAGGTGACGTAAAAGATGTACTATTACTAGACGTTACCCCATTAACATTAGGTATCGAGACTATGGGCGGTGTGCGCACTCCTTTGATAGACAGAAATACCACCATTCCAACTTCTAAGTCCGAGGTATTCTCTACTGCCAGCGACAATCAGCCTCAGGTAGAAATCCATGTATTGCAAGGCGAACGCGAATTTGCTAAAGATAACAAATCTCTCGGCCGTTTTATCCTAGACGGCATCGCACCAGCTCCACGCGGCGTGCCGCAGATTGAAGTTACCTTCAATCTAGACGCTAACGGCATCTTGAACGTTACCGCTAAAGACAAAGGTACCGGCAAAGAGCAATCTATCACCATCCAAAACTCTGGCAATATGAG
>CAYOTX010000001.1:0-68859 GCA_964407015.1 uncultured Candidatus Saccharibacteria bacterium | reverse complement strand
ACTACTTTTACCACTTCTTGCAATGACCCGAACGGCTTCGTTATTTATGCTAATGGCAATACTGACGATGCAGAGGGTAATAATAAACTTACCAGTATTCTCGGCTCCACTTACGATATACCTTCCGGTACTGCTACTTCTGGTGATACTTCACAGTGGGCCATGAAACTTACCGCTATCAATGCTATCGCACCATCAGATACACCCACTATCGTCCCTGGTTATGATGCTTATAGTGCGATTCCTACTAGCTGGACCAAAGTAGCATACAAAGGCGCTGGTACTACGAATATGGATATTGGCTCATCTTTCACTACTACTTACGCTATATATCTTAAGGGCACTCAGCCGGCCAGCACATACAGCGGGCAAGTAAAATATATTATGTTACATCCATCCACCGTGGCTCAACCTACAGATACCATAGAACATGCCTTTGCGCTAGCTGGCAAAAGTAGAGTTCAGGTTACGGATCCTGTTACCGGACAATCTGGTAGTTTCTATAAAATGCAAGATATGACTACCAATATCTGCGAATCTACTACCCTAGTAGATGAACAAAATACTCTACAATTAGTAGACATTAGAGATAACAAACTATACTGGGTAACCAAGCTAAGAGATGGACATTGTTGGATGACGCAAAACTTAGACTTGGACCTAACTAGTGGAATAGCCTTAACCTCAGAAACTACAGATTTAAATGACAATTCGCTTTCTGGGGCATATAGACTACATTATTCGTATGATTCCAATACTAAAGTTATCTCTTGGCTACCCCAAAACACTATCAGGAATTATGCTACAAGTACGGGCACAGCTTGGACCGGAAGCCATACAAAAGCCTACTCATCGAATCCAGGTGTATGGTACTGGAATGCTAACGACAATACGCTGAATTGCAATTATCTGACTACTACTTGTGAAGACTTTGCACAAACTCCATATAGTAATAATGGCGCCCATGGCGCAGTAGGCAATTACTATAACTGGTCTGCCGCTATTGCTAGTGACGACAGTAGCAGCTTGACAGAGAGTACTTATAATAACATAAACGATAATCCTCGTAATTCCATCTGTCCCAAAGGATGGCGTTTGCCCACTATATCTAGTCGGCAAGGCTCCGTCGTCAATTCTACTAATGAGTTTGCAAGGCTGAACAATTTATATAACGAAGACAAAACTGATACCGATCTCGCTTGGGTTAAAGCCCCCTTATGGTTTGTGCGCTCAGGATATATTGGGTATAACGGTCTTAATGATATAGTTAATTCAATCGCACGATACTGGTCCAGTACTAACTATAGTTATAACGGGGTGTATGGTGGAGCATATAAGCTTGATTTTTCAAAATCTAGCATTAACACCGCCAATCATACTGCCGGATATTTTGACGGCAAATTCGTAGGGTCTTCTGTCCGCTGCCTCGCCCGCTGACGAATTTACCAATTTAGGTTACGAGTAAGCTGCCCACATTTTCGCCAAAGGTATGCACCCCTATTCCGCCTAGGCTTAAAATAACCGCAAACTCCATCTTCAATCCTTCAGGGGTAAAACTTCTTATGCTTCCAATTCCTCCAGCAGGGGGTTGACTTTTCAAATTCAATCTGCCCATATTATAGATGGTTAAATGACCATACAGATCAATCTGCTATGTATTATCTTTCCAAATCGGAAACGCCGAAGTAAAAAATCTAGTTAGCTCAATCACTAACTAGACCAACCTTACAAGAGAGTTTCCTAGAGGCTCTCTTTTATGCTTCAATTATAACATACTATAATTAGTATTTCTATAACAGCCCCACCGGGTCAAAGGTTACGCGGAAATTAGAGTCTAAATCTCTACACGTCTCTATCAGTACTTTACGAGATTTAGCCCGCACGATAATCTGCCAGGTATAGCCCCGGCTAGTATGCTCGTGAAACGCCGGCATTGGCGGGGAAACCAGTAGTCGCTTATCTCGGGTAAGGCTTACCACCGTCGCACGTACTTTCTTTAGCACTGTCGCCTCTGTTTTCATCGTAATTTCTAGCTTCGCTAGAAACATAAACGGCGGAAACCCGGCCTGGCGCCGCTTTTTCACTGTATATTCGTAAAACCTAAAATAGTCAGACTCCGCTGCCATATTTATCACCGGGCTCTCCGGCCGAAATGTCTGGATATATACTTCTGCCTCTGTTAAATGCCCCCGTCCTACCCGGCCAATCACCTGGGTCAGTAGCTGAAAAGTCCGTTCTTCCGCCATATAATCTGGTAAGGCTAGCCCAGCATCGGCCTGCGCTACCCCTACCGTAGCCAATCGTGGCAAATCTAGTCCTTTTGCTAGGGTCTGTGTCCCCACTAATATATCCACTTTCCCGTCACGCACCCCTTCATACGCGGCATCTAGCCCCTCATTTTTCTTGTTGTCCGCATCAAACCTCTGCACTCGCGCACTAGGGAAGAGCTTTTTTAGCTCACTCTCTAATAGTTTAGTGCCAAACCCTTTGTGGATTATCCCCGGCGCACCACATTTGGGGCAATTTAGTGGCACTCGCTCAGTATGCCCGCAAGTGTGGCACACCAGCTCGTAGCTATCAGCGTGTAAGGTTAAAGGCAAAAAACAGTTTGGGCACAACATCTCTTCGCCACAATCCTCGCAGATTGTTAGCGGTGCTGACCCCCTGCGGTTATGAAAAATCAACGTCTGCCGCCCCTGTTCTAGGTTCTTTTTTATTGCCGCTAGCAGGGCATTGGAGAAATATCGGTTTTTGCTAAAATTATCTCTGTTTTTTAGATCTATAATCTTAATTTCTGGTTTTACCGCAGTAGTTTTGGCCTTTTCTCTTAGCGTTACCAAGGCTCCTTTTTTCTTTGCCAAGTAATAATCTTCCACCGTAGGGGTAGCCGACCCCAAAATCAGGTCAATTCCTAGCTTTCCAGCCATATAGCTTGCTACCCGTATCGCCGAGTATTTTGGTGCGTTCTCTTGATAATAAGTCCCCTCATGCGCCTCATCTATGATAATTAAACCCAGATGCGTCACCGGCGCAAACAGGGCAGATCTCGGTCCAATCACTATTCTAGGCTCATCTGTCTCTAAGATAGAATTAAAAATCAGGTGCCGTTCGGCCTCAGTTTGTTTAGAGTGCAGTAATGCTACTTTATCGCCAAAATATTCCGTAAAAACCCGAACAAGTTGCCCCGTTAATGCGATTTCTGGTACCAAAAGTATAGTAGATTTTTGCGCTAGAAGGGCATTTTTAGCCATTTTAAGGTATATATTGGTTTTACCGCTTCCGGTCACGCCATGTAGTAGTTTCGTGGCTCCTGGAGCCTTTTTTAGGGCTTCTAGCGCATTTTTCTGGGGCTGATTGAGTGGAATTTCCGCATCTGCGGCAGTTTGTTCGGTTTCAAACATGTTCCCGAACATTTGTTCGGTTTTTCGCCGTCTCTTATCAACGCCGTTTGGCAGTATCAAGCCTAGAGTGCTAGCTAATGGCACCTGGTAGTAGTCGGCTACAAATTGCGCCGTTGCTACTAAGTGCATTGACAGTGGCTTTGAATACAAAACTTGCAAAATCTTTTTTGTAGCAAAATTCGGTTGCGCAACTTTTTTACTGACCACGCCCACTACCTTGCCGCGCCCTAGTGGTACCACTACAATCTGCCCCGGTACCAGGGAATTATCAGACTCATAGGTTAGCACACCACCAGCCTTATTAAACACCTTCCCCGGTATCACCTCGTAAAACATATATTCATTATAGCATATGGGGTAGGGCTAAGATATTGCTACATAATTCACCAGTATTGAGGAACATAAAGGCAAAATCTATGATTTTGCCGCCGTAGGGGCGGAGCAATGTGATAAAATATATTATCACATTGCGGATCTTCCGAAATACGGTGAATTATGTGGTGAATTAAGGCCTCATCCAAATTGTTGTATTTTTTACACTTTACGTGCTATAATAGTGAGAGATTAAGCGAGGTAATATGTTAGATATATTTGTCACTTCTCGGGTGCGCCGCAAAATTATCGTGGTTTTTGCTAAATATCCAGACTTTAAGACTCACGTTCGTGGCTTGGCTAAGCTCATTAAAGAAGATCCAGGTAATATCCAGAGGGAGCTAAACCGCATGGCCGAAGGTAAGTTCCTTATCGTTACTAAAAAGGGTAAAACCAAAATCTACCAGACCAACAAACAATTCCCAATCTTAAAAGAGCTTCAAAGTATCGTCATTAAAAGCCAAAAGGGCAGCAAGCCGAGCAAAACTATAGGCTAAAATGAGTAAATTATTTGAACGCTTACTAGAAGCGCGTGGGCTAGACCGTAGTTTTTTAGCCCCTAGATACGAAAATCTTACTGACCCATTCATTTTGCCGGATTTAGATAAGGCGGCAGACAGAATTAATCAAGCTATAGCAGAGAACGAGAAGATTTTAATCTATGGTGATTACGATGTAGATGGCGTTACCGCTAGTACCGTAATGGCGGATGCGCTTACCCTGGCCGGCGCCAATCCTGAAAATATAGATATTATGTTGCCAGACCGTTTTGCGGATGGTTACGGCATGAGCCCGCGCTTAATTTCTCGCGCCAAAAAACAGGGAGTTACCTTGGTGATTACGGTAGACTGCGGCTCTCGCAACCATGCCATTATAGATGAGCTAAATACTTTGAATATAGATACTATCGTCACGGATCATCATGAATGTGGTGACGAATTACCAGAGGCTCTGGCTGTAGTAAATCCTAAGCGCCCAGATTTTGCCGCTGTAAATGGCCTGAGGGACCTTGCCGGTGTGGGCGTGGCCTTTAAGGTGGCGCAAGGCTTAGTGCAAAAAAGTCTCATCCCGGCCGGCCAAGAGAAGTGGCTGCTAGATTTAGTGCTGATCGGCACCATCTGCGACAATATGCTTCTCACTGGCGAAAACCGTATTCTTGGTTATTACGGCATCAAGGTTTTAGAAAAAACTCGCCGCGCTGGCCTAAAAGAATTAATGACTCGCGCCCGAGTAAAAAATTTAACTGCCGAAAGCATCGGTTTTCAGATTGGCCCAAGATTAAACGCCGCCGGCCGGCTGAAGTCTGCCCATCTTTCGCTAGACCTGCTTCGTGCTACTTCTCCTACTGATGCCGCCGCTCTCGCCGAACAGTTAGAAGACCTCAACAAAAAACGCAAAACTGAGCAGCAAGCCGCTATCAAAGAAATTTCCACCCGCGGCGTTTCGGATAATCCAGTAATTATAGAGACCGGCTCTTGGCACGAAGGCATCTTGGGGATTATTGCCGGCCGTTTAGTGGAAGAATTTCAGCGTCCAGCTTTTGTACTATCAGAGGTAGAAAATGGTATTTTTAAGGGCTCTGGCCGTAGCTTTGGCGATTTTAGCTTGGCCAAAGCTCTAGACTATACCAAGGATTCTATCATTGGCGGTGGTGGCCACGCTGGCGCCGCTGGTGTGCGGGTGGATAGCAAGCAGCTCTATGCATTTCGCGAGAAAATCAACGATTACTATAAAAGCTTACATCTGGTGGATCAAACAAAATATCTTAAACAGCAAGCCGATCTAGATGTCGCGAACCTTTCTGATTTATCTCTGCAATTTCTAGAAGAGCTAAAATCCCTAGAGCCCTTCGGTGCAGGGAACGAAGAACCGATTTTCCGCTTGCCGGAAGTAGATATCGTTAATATTTCTCGCATGGGCACCGAACAAAATCACCTCCGCCTAGATATTAGGGATAGAAAAGGTAATAATCTAAAACTCGTCGCTTTCTATGCTCCAGAGCAGTGGCTAAGTCTTACCTCGGAAGATAAAATAGTGCCACTGATTAAACTAATGGAGAATGATTTCAACGGTATAAAATCTGCCGAGGCTCGTATTGTAGACATAGAGATAATTTCGTGATACAATCAAAGCATAAAAGAGAAGCCTTCTAGGACGACTTCTCTAAGTTTTGGGTTGTCTAGTTAGCTTTGTAGCTAACTAGATTTTTTACTTCGGCGTTTCCGATTTGGAAAGATGATACATAGCAGATTAATCTGTATGGTCATTTAATTATCTCCTTCCTAGGATCCTAGCTCGCCTAGAATAGCCGTTTAATGGACCCTCACACAACCGCAAACCTAAATACATTTTTAAGCTTGTGAACTCTAGCCCATTAAACTCCGAAGTCAACCCGCCTATAGTATATGCACACTCTATTCATAATTTCAACCCCCACCCGCACAAAAATATTTTGCCGCGCGAACAACAATTTTATCACAAACTGCCTAGGCTTAAAATTTATTTCGCTTTGCTTATTTTTAGCAATAACAGAATGTATAAAATTTTAAATTTTCCAATTTTTCACCCACACTAAAATTCCCCAAACAGAATGTGTTATAATTAGCCTATGAAAAAGGTAATCTTGAAATGTAAACTTACCAGCCGTGATAAGTTTGAAGAAAAGCTTTCTGATATTGATTTAGATTTTTCAGCTATTTATTGGCAGCACGACAGAGTATATGTACCACGTGGCTACAAACGGGGGATGAATCTGCCGCGCCTAGTAATGCGCACCGAAATGAAAGCAGTAGACAAACCGCCCAAATATTCGCTCATCCTGCGCCGCCACATCGAAGATTCCGGTATAGACGTGGTAGAAGAAACCAGTATTAAAGATTACGAAAACACTGTAAATATTATTCTGCAGCTTGGTTTTAAGCCAGCCGGGGAAGTATCGCGTCGCCGCCAAGATCTTAAGATGGGTGAAGGTACATATATTTATCTAGACAAAATTGAAACCCAACCAGGCTACTATGCCAAAATAGAATCCAATCTTGCTGCCAACGACTCTGTCGCCGCTGCAAAATCAGATTTACAAAAAACCTTCGAAACCCTCGGCGAAAATAATTTTATAGATAGTACTTATTTTGAGATAGAGAAATAACAAATAAAAATAAGCCCCAAAACGGGGCTTATTTTCTATCCTCTCGGTGGTTCACCATCCGGCTCGCCGAGTAATTTTTTAGATTTAATTTCATATCGCTTGCCATTTACCGGCGATACATAATAATCTTCATTGAGCAAATTCACAAACATCGTAAGATCTTTATCATCCATGATAATAATAGAGCCATCATCGTCCGTCATTAACTCTAATTGCATCTCATCCGCGTAATCTAGCAATTTATCCTGTGGCATTTCTTCAGCAATATCCATAGCCTGGACTTTTTTAAGAATTGGCTTTTTGTCTGCTAACAGTACATCTAAGGTCAACCCCTCTGCAAAAGATAGTTTATATTTTTCGGTTAACTCTTTTGCCTTTGCCTCGGCAATCACCTGCGATTTATAATCATATTGGAACAAATTCTCAAATTTAGCTTGGTTAAACACGATAATCGTGCCATCCACTATTGCCACCTGGTTATCTTCTGGCATCTTGAGTGCAATCTCGGCAGAGAACGGTTCAAAACTCTCGCCGTTAATCTCCCAAGATGTCGCCCCCTTCAGCGCTGCTGAAGCCGGCAAAATCTTCGCAATATAGAAAGTCTTCATCCCGTCTTCGCCCGGGTAAGTAAACTTCGCAATAATGCCCTTGACCTTCTTAAAGTCATACTCGTTTTCAGAGAAATAATCTATATCTTTATACTCATTTTCAATCAAGTGGATTAAAGTTTCGGCGCGGCCAACCTTGGAAAGGGAAGTGCGGTAAATTACTTTTTCCTCGCCGTCTGCTCTTTCATAATCGCGTACCTCTAGGCCCTTGTCCGCTTCCTCTATAATATAATGCACCGCCTCTTGCATGAACATCGATTTCACTGCACCGGTCAGTTTATCTGAATATTTAATCTTGTACGGTGTGTAATTTTTGTTAAATAAAAACAGCTCCGCCGAAACGTTGTTTTTTACTTCATCAATCTCGTTCGCCCAGAGAAAGATATCAAACGGTTCGGTCGCATTACTTTCCTTTATAGGATCAGTATTTTCCATGTATTATCTCCACTTATTTCCTACATTATACCATATAAAAAATAATCGCTAGAAGCGATTAGGGCCACAAAACCCCCACCATAACATAATTATATCACACTTAAGCTAAAAAGTCAAGCATAACAGAATATAACAGAGAAAGCCAAGCCATAGAACAGGGAACTGTTCGGTTATCACACCACAAAACCACAGAATTTCAACCAGCTTTGTTCGGGAAATTAACAGGGGAGTTTTCCACATTTGTGAAAAACTCCCAAAATAAAAAAGTCCAAAAAAGCTCTTGCATTTTGTTGAAAATTATCATAAACTTAAATCAGCGAATAATTAAACAAAAACGCTAAACAAAAGTCGTACATTAAAAAAGTTTGAGATCGATCATCTAGGAGCTCTGGCGCGCATTAATATTAGCGAGATGCGAAACCAAAATCGTGCGCTCTTTTCTTAAACACACCTCCCAATAAAACTCTATATGATCGTGAGATCGAAACACAATAAGTCTCTCAACGGCCACAATCTATGGCTTGCTTCGCGCAAACCAACCAAATTGTGGTGGATATATTGTGCAATAAATAAAAATCATACAAAAACAAACCCGCCGTAGTTTCTAGTTGAACGATCTCAAACGTTGTATAATAAAGATATGGAGAGATTACATATCCCTGTATTATTATCGGAAGTTTTAGTCAGCCTAGACCCCCAGCCCGGTGAAGCATATTTAGATCTTACCGCAGGCTATGGCGGGCACGCTAGCAAAATTTTGGATGTAACACAGAATTATAAAAACTCCGTCCTGGTAGATCGGGATAAATTTTCCGCTGATTACTTAGAGCGCAAATTTCCACCTGAGATTACCATTATTAACGAAGATTTTTATAGTGCGGTGCTACAGCTTACCGAGTGTGGAAAAACTTTTGATATAATATTAGCGGATTTTGGAGTTTCTTCTCCGCAAATAGATATGGATGAGCGTGGTTTTTCGTTTAAACACGACGGCCCGCTGGACATGCGGATGGATCAAAGTCAGGCCCTCTCGGCGGATGATATTGTAAATCATTATAGCGAAAGGGAACTAGCAGGTATTTTCACTAGGTTTGGTGAAGAAAAGCCTGGCCGCGCAAAGTTGCTAGCTCGCGAAATTGTCCACCACCGACCGATCAAGAGTACCAAAGAGCTTGCTAATATTATCCTCAGTAAATCCAAGTATTCTAAAACCCACCCTGCAGCCCGCGTCTTTCAGGCTATTCGTATCGCCGTCAACGACGAACTCGGCGAAATCGAAAAGACCTTGCCCCTGCTACCGAAATTACTAAATCAAAACGGTCGCGTCGGCATCATTACCTTCCATAGCCTAGAAGATCGGTTGGTCAAAGATTATTTCAAAGAAGTTTCCAGCTTTGGCGAAGAGTCTGAATTAAAAATCATCACCAAAAAGCCCATCGTTGCGGAAAAACAGGAGTTAGTTATCAACCCGCGTGCGCGTAGTGCAAAATTACGAGTTGCAACGCGGAATTGATAAAAATAAAAACATAAAACAAAAGGAGGCAATATGCCAAAACAAATCGTAGTCGCGAACAAATCCCGCGCCCAAAAAGTTAAGGTACATTTCCGCTAGTCTCCCTTCCCGGGCAGAGCAAAAAACAAGACTCTGCCCGGTGTTCCGTGACTAGTGACATGGGCCGAGTGTGGTCCGCCAAATAGAGTTTTCACAGAGAGTGTGAAGTGTATGACCTTCCCGGGAACTCTTGCTAGGTTACTTATAGCTCTGCCAGGCAAGCAGTTCCCGGACTAAGACGAAAACCAAATCAAAAAATAAAATAAAACAAAAACAAACATCAGCGAGGAAAAATGCAACAAACATATACTACTAGGCGAAATACAGGAAACAGTTTTGCCCGTAACCATAATACCGTCCGCCATACTAAAAGAAGTCTGGGCTCAATCTCTCAAATTGTGATAGTTAGCATGCTTACCCTAATTTTTGGACTCATTTATGTGGCTGAAAGTACCAAAGCCACCAGTTTTGATTACGAAATTTCCAAAGTTGAAGATGAAATCACCGAAATGAATGCTAAAAAAGATGATCTCGCAGTGGAAAAAGCGCGTCTGAATTCTGTTGCTACGGCGAAAAACAGCACCGTTGCCGCGGCCATGGAAGACGCCACGGTTACGGGGTATGTCGCGGACTAATTACCAGCATCTGGTAACCAACCCGGCTGTTTCGATGCCTCGCCGGATTAAAATTTTGAAAAATGTCGTTTTGATAGCCCTTGCCATTATTTTGGTACGGCTATTTTTCATTCAAATTATCGAGCACGATGCCTGGGTAGCCAAGGCCGACGAAGCCCATACTTTACTAGAGACTATCGTAGCTAAGCGCGGTGAAATTTATATGATGGATGATGGTGAGCCGGTGCCTGTAGTACTAAACCAAACTACTTACCAAATTATTATCGACCCTTCCGTCACCGACAAAGAGGGAATCAAGCATGCCCTAGAAACTTACGCCAAAGATTATATCGTGGTGGATTTAGATGAAGTTTATAATACTGAAGGATTGCGCTATTCTATCGTAGCCAAAAACGTTCCGCGCGACCTCGCCAACAAAATTGCCGAAGAAAATCTTGGCGCTATTTGGTTCCAAAAAAATAACCAGCGTGTCTACCCCGAGGGCGAAATGGCCTCTGGCTTGCTTGGCTTTGTTAATGCCGACGGCCTAGGTCAATACGGCGTAGAGGGCTCACTTAATAATTTACTATCTGGCAAAGACGGCATACTTAAAGCCACCGCCGATGTTAATAAAGTAGCCCTCTCAATTGGTAACGATAATGTTAAAATCCCCGCCGAAGATGGTCAAAATATTGTGCTCACTATAGATAGGGGCCTACAAAAAGGCGTAGAAGAAATCACTGCCGCTACTATTAATAATACTCCTGCTACCAATGCCGCCGCTATTATCATGGACCCAAATACTGGTGAAGTATTGGCTATGGCTAATATGCCAAATTACGACCCAGCTAATTACGGCGATGTCAAGGATGCTTCAGCCTACATGAATTACACCACCGAAGTTCCATACGAGCCAGCTTCGGTTTGTAAGAATTTTTCCTTTTCTGCTGCTATTAATGAAGGCGTCATGACGCCCGACACTACTTATTTCAACGAAGGTTATGAAATTATCGACGGCTGGAAAATCAAAAACGCCGAACAACGTTCGTCGCTTTATGGCACCATCGATATGCGTACTGCACTCTACTGGTCGCTCAATACCGGCTCAATCTATGCGCTCAAACTTCTCGGCGGTAATCCTGGTGCTATTACTCAGCAAGGGCGTGAAAAACTTTACGACTATTATTATAATAAGTTTCGTTTGGGTCAGGCTACTGGTATTGAATTAATCGAGGCAGAAGGCTATATTCCTGATCCTAACGAAGGCTGGGGTCGCGATTCTGTCTATGCCAATATGACTTTTGGCCAAAACCTTGGGCTTACTATGATCCAGGTGGCCACCGCCTTTTCTGCCGTAGTAAATGGCGGCACTTATCATTCTCCTACTATTGTTGAGGGCACTTTGGAAAATGGGGAATTAGTCAAGCAAACTCGTACCGATGTCGTAGAAGACAAAATTCTTTCCGATAATACTAGTGCCATGATGCGTAGTATGCTGGTAAACAACCGCGGTTACAAGGTTAGCGGCGGCATAGATAAGCCAGGCTATTCTATCGGTGGTAAGTCTGGCACTGCCCAGGTAATTCGCGACGGAGCATACGATGACACTATGAGCGAAACAGTTGGTACGTACATTGGCTTTGTCGGGCCAGAAGGGGAGTTGCCAAAATACGTGATAATGGTTAAAATGTGGGGAGAAGGGCAATACATGGACGGCACTAAGCATGCCGGTAGTTTCTTCGACAGTTTATCAAACTACGTAATCAATTATTTAAAAATTAAACCAAAGGTATAAAATGGGAAATATCAACGACGAAGTATTTTATGGATTATTACTTGCACTGGCTGGATTTTTGTTTTCTATGCTATTTACGCCTATTTATACCCACTTTGCTTACAAGTATAAATTCTGGAAAAAACAAAAACAAACCACAGTAGATGGTAAAGAATTGCCAATTATGACCAAGCTTCATGCCCACAAATTCAAGCGCGTTTTCCCAACCATGGCCGGGCTTGTCGGTATTATATCGGTTACTGCTACCACCTGTATTTTTAATTTAGATCGTGGGCAAACTTGGCTACCGCTCGCCGGTTTTCTGGGTGGGGCGCTAGTTGGTATGCTCGATGATATGATCAATGTTTTTGGCTCTGGCAAAGGTGCCGCAGGCCTGCGCGGCCCAGTTAAATTCTTTTTGATTTCTGCCGTAGGCCTTACTTTAGGTTGGTTCTTTGCTTTCAAACTTGGCTGGACGGATATTTTAGTGCCATTTGTGGGCGATTTTACCATAGGCGGGGTTTGGGTGATGCTAATTTTTGCCTTTGCCGTAGTAGCTACCTCTAACGCTGTTAATATTACTGATGGCCTAGATGGCCTCTCTGGTGGCCTCGCCATGATGGCTTATGGCGCCTATGGTGTGATTGCGCTTTTCCAGGGCAATATCTTACTTTTCGGTTTTTGCCTTACGGTAGTTGGTTGGCTACTCTCTTATATTTGGTTTAATGTACCGCCTGCCCGCTTTATGATGGGCGACACTGGCTCGTTTGCCCTGGGTGCCGGCCTTGGTGTAGTCTCTATGATGACCAATTCGTTCCTACTTCTGCCGATTATTGGTTTGCCTTTCGTGGTAGAAACTAGCTCTAGCCTTATCCAATTAGTTTCAAAAAAATTCTTCCATAAAAAAGTTTTTATTTCTGCGCCACTACACCATCACCTAGAAGCCAAAGGTTGGGGCGAGGCTAAAATTGTGATGCGCTTTTGGATTATCGCTGGTGTTTGTGCTATTCTCGGAGTCTTTATTGCCGCTACCGGAGGCGCCATTTAATGCCCACCATCAGAAAACATAAATCCGACTTAGTGATTTTATTTTCTACGCTAGGCCTTATGGCACTCGGCCTGATTGTAATTTATGCTATCGGTCCTATGCGCGCCAATGTTTTAAACAGTACTTATGGCACCGATTACGACTCTAATTTCTTTTTCATCGGTCAGTTACGTTCGGTAGGTTTGTCACTCTTGGCCTTTTTTGCCGCGTTCAAGTGGATACCATATAAATATGTCAAAAAATGCGCCAAGCCGTTGATGATTATTGCGCTAGTTTTATCTGGTTTACTTTGGATATTAGCCATGGCACATTCGTCGCTCGTCAAATGCGAACTCGGCGAATGTCGCTGGTTTAATTTCGGCGGTCTCAGTTTTCAGCCTGCCGAACTATTAAAACTCGCTATGGTATTTTATCTCGCAGATTTCCTTTCCCGCAAGAGGGAAGAGGGAGTCGTCGGCAAATGGCGCGAATTTTGGCTACCACTTCTCATTGTTTGCGGTCTTTCGCTTTTCCTAGTGGTGATCGCGCAGGGCGACCTTGGTACTGGTGTAGCTCTTATCGCCATTATCTTCGGCACACTACTTATTTCTGGCGTACCAGCCCGGCAATATCTCATTATGCTAGCCGTAGTATTAGCCGTAGCAGTCGGCTCGGTAGCTACATCTTCTCACCGTATGCAACGTGTAGATGCTTGGCTCACCACTCTTACTGGCGGTGAGAGTACCGACTCTACCTATCACGTAGAAAACGCTATGCTAGCTATTGGCACTGGCGGTATGTTCGGCGTGGGAGTAGGAAATTCTGTTCAGGCTACCGGCTATTTGCCAGAATCTATCAACGACTCAGTCTTTGCTATTATGGGCGAAACTTTCGGCTTTGTTGGTTTATTTATTATCATTGCCATTTTTGGCGTAATGCTGCTTCGCATGCTCAAAGTCGCCGAGGGCACTGCTGATTTCTATAATCGTCTACTTGTCATTGGTGTTTTTTCTTGGACTTTAGCACAGGTAGTAGTTAATATCATGGCAATGACCAGCCTCGTGCCGGTTACTGGTATCACTCTACCGCTTCTTTCGTATGGTGGCACCAGCATGATCTTTATTGCTTTTGCTATTGGTGAAGTTTGCCAACTTTCATGTTATACTAGTAGGGAGGTAATTAGAAATGAAGATATTAGTAGTCGGCGGGGGATCCGGGGGGCACATCACTCCAGCGGTCGCCGTAGTTCGTGAAATTCTCAGTCAAAAACCTCGTATAGGTGTAGAATTTTGGACTGATTTCAAATATTATAAAAACGTCACCAAACTCACCACCGAAATCGGTGTTTCTTGGGGCGAAGAAAACAAATCCGAACACCGCGGCAAGGGCCCATACATTCGCGTGCGCCGCATCCCGGCAGGGAAATTCCATCGTTATTCGGGTTGGTCTTTTAAAGATTATTTCGTACATCTAGATATCACGCTAAAAGATTTAATCTTTGGCAATGTTATTGGCTTCTTCGGTTTTGTTTTTGGTATTTTTACCGCATTTTTCCGGCTTATCAAAAAATCTTCCCGTCCTGATATTATTTTTCTCAAAGGCGGCTATGTTTGCTTGCCAGTCGGCCTCATTGCGCGCCTTTTTCGTATCCCTTACATTATCCACGAATCTGATGTAGTAGCAGGCCTAGCTAATCGCTTACTTATGCGGAAAGCTAAAAAAGTCGCTTTTGGTATGCCGCTCACTGAGGATATTTTAGAAAAACACCCTAACTACGTTTGGACTGGTATACCAGTTGGTTCAGAATTCAAGCCGGTCAGTCCCGCCAAGCAGCTTTCGCTCAAAAAAGCCTTTTCTTTCAATGCCGAAAAACCTTTAGTGGTAATTACTGGCGGCTCCCAAGGTTCAGAAAACCTCAATGAGGCCACTCGCCAAATCTTACCAGAATTATTAAAATTTACTTCTGTGGGCTTGGTTGCCGGTCGCAAACATTACGAAAATATGGTCGATCTCAAAAAATATGAAAACTGGGAAAAGGCTAACCTAGAATCCAATTTTAGGATGTGGGAATTTAACACCACTATGAACGAATTAATGGGCGCCGCCGACGTGGTAGTTTCTCGCGCCGGCGCTACTACTATTGCGGAAATGGCCTCGCTTAAAAAAGCTACCATTTTAGTGCCATTTGAACGCCTGCCTGGCGGTCACCAGGTCAAAAACGCCGAGAGATTAGAGCAAGCTAAAGCCGCCCTGGTCATCAAAGATGCCGACATGATGGCTGACCCTAATAAATTATTGGAAGAAATTCGTCACCTAGTTAAATCTCCACGCCTCCGCGCCGATATGGCCGATTGCCTCGCCAAAGAAGCTCGTTCTGACGCCGCCAAGCGCCTAGCCGAAATAATTTTGGAAGAAGCGTAAAGGAATTTGTGGTGGGTATTCTAAAGAAAAATAAATCGGGACGGGTGACGGCTGAAGGGGGACCCCCAGAACAATTGCAACGCAATTTTTTGGGGGAAGAAGCCGGCAGGACCCGTCCCGAAGTTGCTTTGCGGCCAACTCGTCGTAGCATAAACCGCAAATCTACTTTGCGTGCTGGCCGCACCATCGGCGAACAAAGGGAAAAACTCGAGACCGCCAACGAACGCGAACTTGCTCGCCAGAAAGATAAGCGCAAAAGTCATCTACGAGTTTTTTTCGTGAGTTTCGGTTTTATTGTTTTGGTAGCTATTCTGGCGGCAATATATTTTATTTTCTTTCGGGGAGGGGAGGATCAGCTTATAGTAGAAGAGCCAGAGCCTACCTATCAACCCACTATCGAAGTGGTAGACGAAGATGCTGCCGCCACCAGTGGCAAAATCACTAGTCGCATGAAAGATTATATCGGCCAGGCCGAAGTGGACTTTCGTGCGCTTGGTTATCAACCAACCAGGGCAGTATTACCGGCCGGCGCCGTCCGTGAAATAGATTTTTACCTCGATGGTTACAGTGGTTACATAAAAATGTTTATAGATCGCCCCACGGCCGTTTCGGTAGAAGATGCCGACCGTATGCTCCGCTATCTATCGGGCCAGGGAATTACTGAATTCCAGTATATAGACGTCCGCCTCCCCCACAAAGCCTATTGGAAATAGCCATTTTTTCACACAAAGCAAAATAATTGTGCTATACTAAAAGTGCAATAACAATTTATTTAATAAGCCAGCGCATTTTTATACCATAATAGGGTTCATATAAAATAAAACGGCGCCGTAAGGACCAAGTTTTGTATGGGCTCTATGCTGGTATAAATAACTTGTTATTGCACCCCTTGCGGTGCCATTTTTGTATTACTACCCCGTTTACACAAAATGGCGCCACAATGACTAGAAACTTAAACAGGGTAATACATATATGAGTCACAAAAGCCAAACAAACAACTATACAGACTTCTTCTATAAAGCCTTCCGTAATATTCTTTTCATTAGTATTCCCCTAGTTATTGTTTCCGCATTGATTTTATCTTTGCCGCATAGCTCCGCAGAAGGCAGCGTTTCTGGCGATGCCACTAGAGTAGATAGTGTCACTCTTAACCTTCCTGTTTCTTGTACAATTAGCGCCACAGAATTAACGCCACATGTAGCTACTTTTGAAGGTGGTGGATTACATAGAGAGAATATTGGTACTACTAAAGTAGGGGTATTCTGTAATGATAATAATGGCTATAATATATATGCTGTAGGTAATAGTAATAATATAGACGGCAATACAGACCTAGTAGTAAGTGGTCTAAGTAGTGACTATAATATTAAGACTGGTATATATAGTAGTGGAAGTACTGTATCTTCTTGGGGAATGAAGATTACGCCCGGTACTGGCACAGGGTCTGAAAGTGAGCGTACTCCCCCTACCGCCAATAATGGCTATAATAACTATAATGTAGTCCCTAATACCTATACTATGGTAGCTTCTAGGGCTTCTGGGACTAATATGAACCCAAATGTAGATTTAGATATTACTGGTTCATACTTTACTACTACCTATGATATATATGCTAGTTCTGCACAGCCAGCTGGTACATATACTGGTAAAGTAAAGTACGTCCTAACTCATCCAAACACTAATGCACCTAGTACTATTAATGACATAGATGCGGCCTTTGCTATGGCTGGCAAACAGAAAGCATATCAAGATAGCGAAGGCTCATACTATGCTATGCAAGATATGACTAGTGATATTTGCAACTCTGTACTTAATACCGGTGAATCTACTACTGCTAGATTAGTAGACACTAGAGACCATAATATCTACTATGTCACTAAACTAAAAGATAACCATTGTTGGATGACACAAAACCTAGATTTAGACATCAATGGTCCAAATACAAGCCCATTAACCTCAGAGAATACAGATATTAGTACTACCGCATCCGGTAGTGGCATTTACAGTACAGCCTATGGTTATAGCGAAAATAATGGTGTATGGACTTGGAATCCGGGGACTACTACAGGGAATATAATTGTAGATTATGATAATAATACGGCAGATGGATGGAACAGAAACAATGTTGCTCCAACTTCTGCTGAAGGTGGGGATACATATTTTTACGCCTCGAATACTACCGCTGACGACATAAAATATACTTCCCTACAAGCATGCATAGACGATGATCATGCAAAAGCAGACTGTAGACATTATCATGTAGGTAATTATTATAACTGGACAGTAGCTATTGCTTCTAATAACTCAAATGGCTTTAATATTAACTACACCAATGCCGCTAACTCTATTTGCCCAAAAGGCTGGCGATTACCCATAGCAACCAATAGTGACAAATCCGTTTATGAATTTGGGGAGCTATTGTTTCAACAAGGTATCACCACATCTAAAACTGACGATACTTATGCCGCAAACGGGTTTAACAATATCAGAAAATCACCCACTTGGCTCGTCAGATCTGGCTATTTTTATGCAAGTAAATCACTAAATGGAGCTCTGCGGAGTGGCACTTATTGGTCTACTACAACTAAAGACAGTTCTGTCGCTTATTATTTATTTTTTAATTCTGGCACTGGGCAACCAGCCGTTCCTGAAGCCAGATTCATTGGAGGTTCAATCCGCTGCCTCGCTCGCTGACCCTGAACTGCCCTCCAGAGCAAACATCAATCACCTCCCTCTGAGCCATAGACTAGAGGTAGGGAATAGGGAAGCGTTCGGGTTTTGTTCTGGTATTTGCAATTCTATAATTTCCTATTCCTGTTCGGTTTTTGTTCGGCAAAAATGGTAATCAAAATAACGAATAATACCAACGCCCCGACCAAAAACAGGGATAATCATAAAAAAGGGAAATAAACTAAGGGAATTGTCAAATTCGCAAATTTAGCCCAAATTCGGCCAAAAACCCGAAAAATCCACCAAAATCTATAAAACTAGCCTAAATGCACCAAGCTAGAAGATTTTTTATAGTCATAATTCTTATTTCAGGAGCATAAAATTGATTTGGCCCGTTGTCAATTTCTACAAAATCCCAGTTACGTGAGCGTCCAACCTGAGAATTTTTGTAAAAATCATTGCATTATATTGGGCCCCAGGTTGAGTCTCTATATAGAAAATACTGCAGTCGACGAGTAAGACGCGAGCGTCTGCCGGATTTTGCAGAAATTATCAACTGCCAAGTCCGGCTCCTGAAATAAGAATTATGACTGTAACTAAAATAAGGACTACAGCTAGTCGAAAAACGATTTTAGTCGTAATTCCCGCCTGTCAGGAAAAACTTGCCTGCAAAAGATGATAACTTAGCCGTCTAAAAACCATAACCGTAATGTCTTAAAATCTACATTGTGCGACATTAAAACTATATAAAAAAGACGATTGCTTGTTCGTCCAAAAATTACTTATTTTTCTGGTTGGCTGCAGATTTTTGCATGTTTTTGTTTCTTTCTGTAAAAATCCGGGTTTATTTCTGCCTAAACCCGGATCTTTTAAAGATATCTTAATCTCACCCCATATTTAATGTTTTATAGATAAAAATCCATCTACAGAGTTATCCTTACTGGCAAAATCTTCTGTGTGCTTAACAGGGGTAGACAGGGGTAGAGAATTATGAGACGGCTTTATATCTACCACTGATTTTTCTTGGTATTCTACCTCTGGGTTAACAGAGGCAGAATGAATCTGATTGTTGCTAGCATTTATGTTCGGCTTAACAGGGGGAATTGCTCTATCTCTCTCTGTAATATTCGCATTTGCATTATTGTGCGACTTTCCAGGATGTTTCTTCCCCTTTCTGTCGTTACGTCTCTTATTTTTATTATTAGTCTTTCCCTTTTTAGCGGACGCCGGCGCAGTGTCTACCTTTTTCTCTGCACTGTTTCCCTGGTTTTCTGCTACTAATTTTGCCAAATCTTTCAACCCTAATCTTTCTTTACCTTCGGCAGCATTTGGGCTAAGATTTTGTTTGCGAAAATCCGCTTGCGGAGTAGTCTGGTATCTTAAGTTCGGTTTTTGTTCGGAAGAGAAACTTGGGCCGTTGGTACGAATAGAAGTAGAAAACTCTTTTTTCTCACGCATTACTGGCCTAAATACTGGCTGTTCAGCATTATTTATCACTAGGCGTGGCTCCTCTTGGCGCCCAGAGTCGGACAAATTCTTTTTATATTTTTCAGACTGCTCGATCGTCTCGCGAATCTCCGCTTCTACCTCCATCCTTGGGCGAGCGTAATTTTCGCGCGAGTGTGCAATAATCGCATCAAAGTTATCCTTTGGTGTGTCTGGGATAGAAAGGGTAGTAGCCGAGAAAGCCGGTACCTTCTCGCCGTTAATAATCATCGAAATCACGAAGTGCCGGTTATTTAGCTGAATAATATCGCTTTCTTCAAAAGTCGGCTCGAATTGCTTTACTAATATCGGCGCATCGTCAGCGGATACCCGGAAACTGATGGTTGTACCTACGTTGCCAAATACCGCGTCACGCACGCTATCGGTCATCTGGGCTACGTATTGGTTCGCCACTGTCAAATTCAGGCCGTATTTACGCGCCTCGGAGAGGATTACGGCAAACGAATCTGTAGCAAAGTTCTGAAATTCATCCACGTATAAGTAAAATGGTCGCCGGTCTGCTACGTCAGGGATATCAGAGCGCGACATTGCTGCCAGCTGTACCTTAGTCACCAAGAATGCACCCAAAATCCCTGCGTTGTCTTCCCCGATTAGTCCCTTAGAAAGGTTTACTACCAATATCTTTCCCTCGTCCATGATTTTGCGGATATCAAACGAAGATTTTGGTTGCCCAATAATATTACGGATAATTGGGTTGGCAGTAAAGGCGCCCACCTTATTAAGTACCGGTGCAATAGATTCATTCACCTGTTTCTCGTTCCATTGGCCAAACTCATGCTTCCAGAATTGTAGCACCGTCACATCTTTACAATAATCCAAAGTTTCCTTGCGGAATTCTTTATCAGTCAGAAGTCTAGAAATATCGAGTAGTGTAGTCTCTGGCCTATCTAGAAGCGCCAACAAAGTATAGCGCAAGATATGCTCTAGCCTCGGCCCCCAAGAGTCGCCGAACATCCGTTTTAGCACCCCTATTACTTCCGAACAAATGTTCGGCTTGCGGGCGGGATCAGTAATCTCTAACGGGTTAAACGCCACAGGGAAGGCTGTATCCGCTGGGTTAAAATACACTACATCTTTTACACGAGATTCAGGTACGAACCGCAAGTTATCTATTGCAAAATCCCCGTGCGGATCAATAATACAATACCCTTGGTTGTAGAATACATCAGAGAGAGCCAAAAGCTCCAACATACCGCTTTTCCCTGCCCCTGTTTGTCCAATAATATATACATGACGGCTTCTATCGCGACGCAGCAAGCCAAACTGATGGTTAATTCCACGGAAATTCGTTAACCCAAAGGCCGAAATATTTTCATCGTTAGAAACCTCGCCAGTTAATACCGGTAGTTTTGCTGGTGGCTCAGCAGTTTTGGAGGAGGCCCACACGATATTTGGCGTCTCTACTGATGTATGTGGCAAATGATACACGCTAGCCAGCTCGGAGATATTCAAGATAAACCCGCGGCTAGAAAATTGTCGCATTTTATAGGCATCTAGGTCACTAGGATTAAACGAGCCGCCTATTTGCTTAAACCCATTCAAATTCGTAGAATTATACTGCTTAAAGGTTCCGACTAGGGCTTGCATATTAAGCTTTGCATCAGTTTGGTTTTGCCCTAAGTAGGCCAGGCGGATTTTTACCTCATAGCCCAGCTTTGTGGCCTTTTCTTCTGCCTTGGCGATGCGGTTTTTGTCGCGCTCAGATAGCTCTACTTTTACATCAGACCCTGTACCCCCTGCCGGTGGGCGAAACAGCGCACCAATCGCCTCTGCTATCCAGGTCCAATCTATGCCGGTACCTGCAAAAAGCGATTTTTTGCCAGATTTGATGCGTCGAATCCACTTATCTGTGGTGTTTTTGTGCCAATCATCCGGAATCGGGCGCGCCAATATTTGAACCCAGAGTTCTTCAGAATTATCCGGGCTAAGTTTCGCCAATGTCCCAGTAATACCCGCCAGTGGGTCCACCTCGAAGGTGTCAAAAGTTTTAATCGGTAAAGCTTCGTTGTCTATTAGGCCTAACTCTGTAGAATAACTCACCGGGTACTTATTGCGTCCATCGGCATAGTCTTCATTCATTTTGTAGATTTGTACAGTTGGGTATTGCGAATAAATCTGCCCCTCTACAAAACTTTGTAGCACTTTTGGTACCCACACGTAAAACCGTATTTGCCCTGCGGTAGACACAATTTCAAACGATAAATGCTCTTGCACTCCGCCACTATTCTTTAATTCCCTTTTATCTCTCAAAATCCCGTGAAGCGACGCAAATAATTGCTCGGCCGCCAGCTCCTTTTTATCATTGGTGCGCGGAATTTCTAGCATCAAAAGTACCGAATCCACATTTAGCACTTTCAGGGTGTTCAACTTCTTATAATTCCGGTAAGTCAAAAACGCCAGTATCCCCACCACCGGAATCCAGAAGATAGGCATTAAAATAAAATGTATGACTTGTTCCATATAATTATTCTACCACACTAGGCCAAAGTATAAGAGTTTTTATCAACTTTCTTAAATAACGCCTTATTTTGCAAATTTAATAGTATCGTGGTCTCCTTTACCTTGCGTACTTTCAGCACCTGTTTTACTATCTCTTCACGCGTTAATGGCTTACCGGCCTTTTCCAGGATAGATTTAATAATATCGGAGATGGTTCCCTTCTTGTATCCCCACGAACTTAGCGCATAAATTCCCCGCCCGATTAGCACGAAACGGTCGTCTTTGATTAGTTCGTTATGAATTGCCTGGATTGTTACATTCTTGCGTTTGAAATTACTCTTAGCAATCTCCGCCGCAATATCCGAAAAATGCATTGGCTCTTTTCTAGTCTCTAGTATCACAAAAATCTTATCACGAATATTCTTTGGGTTTACTGCCGGCCATTTGGCAAGGCCCCACACGCCGTTTAGAGTAGCAAGTAGCTTAGATATTGACGCCACGGCTTTAATATAGTTAGGGTGCTCATAATCTAGCTTATTGTCAAGCTCGTCGATAGTCATTGGCTTTTTGTTATCTTTAATCACCTTCACGATTTCGTCTACTTTTTCGCGAATTGCCTTGCTATCGCCGTATTCGGCAATACCCACTGCTGCATGGTAGCGATCGTTTTCTTCTACTACAGTTAAACTCTTAGAAAAAGTCGCTATAAAATAAATGCCGGTCTTTTCGGACGCGGTGGTTTCCCTTCCATAAACTTTGTCAGCGAGGTCAGAAATCTTAGCTACGCGACCCATTTCAGTCAGATTACGTACCAAAAGTTTTTCAGCAGGGGCAAGTTCTGGGATTTGATTCTCCTCAGCGGAAATTTGGAGACGAATAAGAATTGCCTTTTCGAGTTGTCTAACTCGTTCCCTAGTAATTGACAACATTTCGCCAATTTGTTCAAGGGTTTCTTTTGTTCCGGTCAGCCCAAATCGCCTAGAAATAATTTCTTTTTCGCGGTCTTGTTCAATGATTTTTAGACTGCCAGAGATTGCATTTTCGAGGATTTCCGCATTTTGCTCCATCAATAGGTCTCCTTGTCCCACTACTGTTAATATTGTTAATTTTACTTATAATATCATAGTTTTATCACAATGTCAACTACGATTTCTAATAAATTCCTGTACTATTGTAGCATATTTTTTACATTTGCAAAAGAAAGTGTAAAAACATAAGTTTTATACTTCGCCAATTGCAGCTTCATATTCTCTGTTTTTAGTCCCGACGACAGAAGTCAATAGGTTTGTACGCTGTGTGCCGCAAAACTGCTAAACAGAAATACGAGTTTTGAGATTCAAACTAAGCGATAATCTCGTCAATCTTCCCCACCACTTCCCCCAAAATCTCTGGCAATTTTACCTTTTCCTCTGAGGTAAATTTAGACAGCACAAAATCCATATCCCCCATTTTATTGCGCAACTCATCATTCCCTGTGCCTAATCTTAATCTAGCAAATTCAGCTGTGCCTAATGTTGAAATTACCGATTTTAGCCCATTATTTCCCCCGGCTGACCCCTGTGCTCGGTAACGCATCCGCCCAAAATCTAGGTTAAAATCATCGCAAATCACCAAAATATCAGATAGCGGAATCTTGTAAAACCGCACAAATTCTTGCACCGCTCGCCCACTTTCATTGTAAAAATCCTGTGGTTTAATAAACAACACATCGCCTTTACGGCTCCACAAAGCCCCGTAGCGCGGTTTGTCCCCCCAAGTAAGGTTATACCGCTTAAAATAGAAATCTAGCGCCAAAAACCCAAAATTATGCCGTGTAAAATTATATCGCGCCCCTGGATTGCCTAGCCCTACTATTAGTTTCATATCTGTATTATACCATACCGCCAAAATCGTCCCTACCTGAGTAAACCACTAAAACCGTCCCTATTCAGGCAACCCCAAAGCCATATCCTGCCCAGACAAACTATCAAAATCTTATCCAAATAAACCACGAAAAAGCCCCGCCACATAACATAGCGGGGCCCCAGAAAAGGAGAAAATAGAGTTATAATTTCTTATCTTTCTGTCGTCTGGCTACCTCTTTAACTAGCGGATGCCGTACGACTTCATCTTCGGTAAAATGCACTTGTGCCACCATAGTGTTGTCCATTAGTAGACGCGAAGCATATACCAGGCCGTTGTTAGACTGATCTAAATACGGCGCATGAATCTGCTGGATGTCACCAGTCAGCACAATTTTACCGTCTTTACCGATACGCTTAATTAAAGTGTCGGCCTGCATTGCGCTTTGGTCCTGGAACTCGTCGTAAATCGCAAGTTCGCAAGCAAAATCGCGACCACGCGCATTTTCGATCGGGATATTAGAAAACCAATTACCCCAAATCAATTCCACTCGCTCGGCCAGCTCGGTCTTGATAGATTTTTTCGTCTTTTCTTCTGGAGCGTAAAATGGCTCCGGGTCAGCTTTGCTATCAGATTTGTTGCCGAGTTTGGCAAACTTTTTCTGGAAAGTTTTGTCTTCGCTGATTAGGTAATTGCGCAGGGCATTTTTTAGCGGCTGCACATCAGGATCCATTTTTTCGTCCAAATCTCCCGGCAATGCGCCAATGGTGCTGTGACTTTCGCATGGCACTACCGTCACGCCGATAAAGCGTTCGTCTACGCAAGATTTATAGCCATAGATGGTAGACATATAAGTCTTGCCCGAACCAGCCGGGCCAGTGCAGACTACGGCTGCAATATTTGGCAGCATCAGGGCTTCAGCATAAATTGCCTGGCCATTATTCTTTGGGTAAACCGGAAAGTTTCTAACATGCTCCAAGCCTACAATGGCCTGTTCCTCGGCATCGTATCTGCCAATATTAGAAAAATACGGATCATTCCTCGGGTCGTAATCGGCCGGGTAATCCTTTTCGTTTTCAAGCCTCATTACGATAAACTCATTCGCTATGAGCTTGGGCTGCTCGGGCATATAATCTTCCCAATCTGCCAGCTCAATTCGGTGCATAGCAAAGAATTCAGTCAGCAAATCTTTGGGTACGACCAAATCTCTCCTGCCGGTATACGGATCTGGATACTTATAGCCATAGCGATCTGTTTTGAGACCCCTATTTCTGGCGCGTGTAGCCAGGCCGTTGTCGTTGGTAAGTACGGTTACGTCCGCACCCCGCGGTTTTAAAAAGTCGCTAGCTTCGGCGGTGCCGTCAATAGGCAGCTCTTCCGCAATAAAAGACGCAGCAATTGCTGCCAAGATAATCTGGCCGTCCATATCGTCTTTTGAAGGGCTAAACGGCGAGGTATCTTTAAACTTTTTGTGCACCGGCAAAATAGAAATTAATTGTTTCCTCTCTTTAATTTCGATCGGCGCTTCAAGTTGGTAAGCTTGGCCTGCAGCTGGTGTGGGATTAGATTCCACCATTTGGCGTATCCTTTTGAGCACCGTCCTGGCTGCTTTGCCTCGCTCGCTTTTTTCGCGCTTAAAGCTAGACAGCTCGCTAATTACTACCGATGGTATTACCAGATGAGCTCCGGTTAAATCAATGGTGGGTTTCTCGAGCGCTACCCCTGGGTTATCAGGTGATGGTATCACATCGACATAGTCAACCAAAATATTGGTGTCGATTATATAAAACTTCTGACCTTTCAACATTCATATTCCTCTTTTTTGTAAATGTACAAGGTCTATTTTCTTACGAAAAATGAGAGCCAAATCTGCTCCCACCTTATCAATATTATACTATATTTTGCGGATATTTAAAAGAGTTAATGCTCAGATTTTTTACCAGAATCATCGCTACGATAAGAGAACATAATCGGCGTGCCCATAAACGGATATTTTTCCCGAATCTTGCGCTCTAGAAATCGTTTCCACGACCAGTGCAGCAGCCCCATTTCGTGCCCATGTACCACAAACCATGGCGGGCAAATATCGGTTTGTACGATGTATTTTGGCTTTGGTCGTGTATTTTTCAGCCCTGCTGGTGGGTGCGACACTATTGCTTCATTCAAAATCTTATTGAGGTCTGAAGTTTTAATCTTGGTATGGCGGTTTTGGTCTATTTCAAGCGCCAACTCAAATAGCTGCGTTACATTTTCGCCAGTTTCTGAACTTGTAATTAACACCGGCGCATATGGCAAAAAGTCAAAATCTTTTTCCAAAGCGTCTATCAAGAAATCTGCCGCTGTGCGGTTACCTACATTTTCTTCACCGAAGTAATTTGTAGGGGTGGCATCATCTAGTAAATCGGATTTCGTCACTACCATAATAATGCCCTTACCCGCTTCTACGATCTGCCCGGCTAGCGACTGGTCTAATTTACTATGTGGCTCGGTAGAATCTATTAGCAGGCAGCAGATGTCGGCCTCTTCTATTGCCGCCAAGGTACGAATCGCCGAGAATTTCTCAATCCCTACTTCGCGCTTGCCAGGCTTGCGCAGCCCCGCTGTGTCCAAAATCTCTAATTCCCTGCCCTTGTATTTGATCTGTACGCGGTTAACATCGCGCGTAGTGCCCTGCCGGCTCGACACTATGGCCTGCTGCTTTTTGCCGAGGGTATTAAATAAGCTAGACTTGCCTACATTCGGCCGGCCGATTAAAGCGATTTTTAACGCGTCGGTATCCGTGTTAACCTTGCCTTTTGGCAAAACATTTTTAAGCTTATTTATCCCTTGTCCCGTAGTAGCCGAAACATAGTAAATATTCTCTGGTGCAATACCCAGCGCGCGAAACTCAGTAACCGGCAAAGATTCGCCCAGGTCACATTTGTTGAGCACCAAATATACTGGTTTTTTAGATTTTAAAGCATCTTTGGCGATTTTTGCATCTTTGTGATCGAAATATTTTGATGAATCTAGCGTTACCAGTATTACATCTGCTGCGTCTATAGCGTCCGCAATTTGGTCTTGAATAGACGCTTCAAAATCATCGTTCGGGTCTTTCAGGCCGGCTGTATCTATCAAAATAAAAGAATCATCAATAGTAGCCATCACATTATCGCGCGTGGTACCCTCTTCGCGGGCCACAATCGCGATATTTTTATGCGCCATTCTATTTAAAATGCTAGATTTTCCAGCATTGGTCTGGCCGATTAATGCTACTATTGGTAAGCGTTTCATAACCCTATTATAACATAAAAACTAAAAAAAGATAGAGCCCTTGTCACTAGCCCTATACCCTAATTATACCACACTTCAGCCAAAAAGTCAATGAAAAATCGTTGAGTTTCGGCAAAAAGCCTTGTGTATATTTCAAAAGCACGGTACAATTAAAATGCTAATTCTCATTAATAAATCAAGTTATTTTTATAATGTAGGTTTATCAGACAGTTAAATGGCGCCGTAAGGTATCACTGCCTGATAAACTTGATTAGGTTGATGAGAATTAGCACCCCTTGCGGTGCCATTTTTATAGGAGGTAGGCACTGCGAAGTAAAACAGAAAGGTGAGCAGTGAAATATATTTCACAAAATAACAGTATAGGTGCAAATAAAGATAATAATAAGCGGTGTTTTAGTGCCAACGGCTTTTCACTTCTTCCGTTGGCACTACGACCTCGCTTATTTTGCCCATCTATTCTATTGTTGGTTACCGTCAGCCTAATGTCTAGCTTATTTATATTTGGTAATCCTACCTTTGCTACAGACCCATTTCTCAATGTCGCTATAGCTAATAGTATTTCTTTAGACTTAAAACCAATCTCTACCACAGGTACTTTTGCTAAGTCTGATACTGCTAGTAGTACCATAAGTGCTACTACTAACTACTTTGCTGGCTATACACTAGGTATAGCAGCTAGTAGTGATGAAGCAGATGCAGCTAATCTAGTGCAAACATCAGGAGAAGGCAATGAACAGACTATTATAGGCAGGATTTCTTCTATTGGTACGGTAGAGGGGGTAACTAGTGCCGGTATTACAGAGCAAGCCTTCTCGGGTAACAGTAATATTCAGTATAACAATACTTGGGGCTATACACTTACCAAACTAAGCACATCAGAAAGTACTAACTACTTACCAGCTCCTACCACTACCACACCCATCACTTTAGATGCTACAGATACAGCTAACCCAGAAACCGCTAACAACTACAATATGGCTATAGGCGCTAGAGTAGGTACAGATATCCCTAAAGGTTCATATACTAATACTTTTGTAATTACTGCTGTGGCTAATCCTATACCGTATGAAATAACCTTCAATAAAGGTAATGCAGAAGAAGGGACGGTAAGTAACCTACCAGACGACTTAGGCAGTAGCACAAATGATACTATAGTAACATTACCAAACACAGTGCCAACTAGGACTGGTCGTAAGTTCCTAGGTTGGTGTAGTATGCAACCAGTAGAAACTGACAATATAGATAGTTGTAGTGGTACTACTTACAACCCAAATGGTGATGGAAGTAATCTAGCATATACATTAAACCAAACTACTAGTAATACAAATATTACACTCTACGCTATGTGGCGCCCATATATGGTAACTTGGGATAGTAATTATTCTGGAACTAACTTGCCAGATAGTACCGTAACATATGGGACAGTGACTACTTTACCTACAATAACTAAACCAAATACTCAGTGTAACGGAGCAGATTGCTATACTAGTTTTAAAGAATGGAATGTAAAGGCGGATGGCACCGGCGCAGCTGTAACAACAGGAATAACTCCTACAGACGATATAACATACTATGCCATTTGGAACTTTAATGCTAATACATTGCAAGCCACTACCAACACTAGTGCAAGCTGTGCTGGCACAAAGTACGATGCTAGAGACGGTAAGGCCTACGGTGTAAATTATATTACTAGTGGTAACAGCAGTTTCTGCTTTATATTAAGCAACTTAGCCGTAGCAAGTGGAATGACTTTGAAGACTGGCGATTCAGACATCAAGGCTGGTGGTGTAACTTATATAGACCCAAATACTAATAAAAGCGTTACAAAAACTTCATTTACTTTGCCTACGGAAGCTTGGGCTTCTGCCGACCAGGATTATTATTGTAAAGCTATAATGACTGTAGGTAATCAAAATGGTGAGTATTTCTATAACTGGTATGCAGCCATAGCGAATCCGTACCAGTGCTCAGATCCGACGTCAGATACTGACGCTACATTGACGAACGATGGCTATGCGCTAGGTTCTATTTGTCCGGCTGGGTGGGCATTGCTGACGTATGGTTCAGGCGATTTAGAAATTAAAAACAGTACGTTTAGAACGGCGCTAGTTAATAATGGTTCTTTGAACACTGTTGGCAACTTCTACTCCGGTTCTCAACGTAATGTCGGGAGTGGTGGGTACTGGTGGTCTAGCACCCGGTACGCCAATAACCATGCGTGGTACCTGACTTTCTGGGGCACCGGCAACAGTTGCATCGACAGTAAGAAGTTCTACGGGCTCTCTGTGCGATGTATGAGAAGTGGCTAAAATATAAGCCTCATTTTAAGGCTATATTTTGTGGTGACTCCTGCGGGATTTTGTCTCGCTACGCTCGCTAATTCGTGGGGCGTCGTTTCGAAAAAGAAAGTTTACTTTCTTTTTGCTCAACTCCTACCACGAGCGAACCCGCTTCGCGGCCTCGGTTCTTACAGAACCTACCACAAACAAAACTAGACCCTTCGGGTCTACTTTCGTTTGTGGTGACTCCTGCGGGAGTCGAACCCGCGATTTTCTGGATGAGAACCAGACGTCCTGGACCACTAGACGAAGGAGCCGAATGTAGTTCCGCAAGAAGTTTGCTCGGCAAATTTCTTCAGGAGCTACTACCACTATTTTAACACAAATTTATCTAATATTCAACACTTCCATAGGCTGGTACCGCCGAGACAATTGTTTGCCCAGGCGCCAAAGAAACCTCCGATCCATCTTCGCCAAAGAACTTAATTTGCTGATCTACATCGCCCTTCGCCCAAGTCCCTTCAATTACTGTGCCATTTTGGAAAATATACGCATCGCCGGTGCCGATGGTGTCGATATCCTCATGATAGTTGTCCGATGCTTTCCCTTCTTGTACTACCATGGCAATTACTACAGAAGGATTCATCTGGGTTAGGCTACATACATCTTCTGGATTCTTTTCACCCAGATCTACCGCATCACACGCGTATACTTCATGTGGCGTCCCAGACGCATAGCTTCTAAAATAAGTATTAGTTTCGGCATTATAATCGTAATGTACATTAAAATCTGCCCAGCCACCTAGGTTTAGGGTAATACTATTCACACCTGCTACCGTTTCGGATGTGTCTGCAGTTGTGCTTTTCACGATATTCAATTTTTCTTTGGCATTAGCGCCCACCCTTGATTTATTGGCCTCATCTGGCGTCATCCGGGTAAAGCCTTTAATGTTTGACGTGTCATATCCGTGGTCTGTACTATATTGTTTTAAATATGCCGAAGTAGTAAACAAATTATTCCATAGTCTAGAGCCATAAGTGCCACGGTACATATAGGTGTAATCTTCTGATAAATCTTTATATCCACCCGACGCTACTGCCGCTAAGGCATCAGCCGCTCCGCCAGCATGCACTATGGTGCAATCAAACGGGGTGTCCCATTGCAGATAATATATGCGCAAAGATCTTATCGGTCCAATCACTGCCGAGTTCGGATTTTGATAAATTGCGGCAAATCTAGTGATGCCGGCCTCGGCGATTGCTTCAAATATTACACCGGCTTCGTTTAGCCCGGCCTGTGGCCGTGCGCCATCGGTGCCATTTGGCGTCTGGATACAATACGCCGGCGCAGTTTTTAGTGAAGCGTCTGCCAATGGTTCGCCAGTTAAATCGCTAAAAGTGTCATTTTTGGTATCCGTACCTATTTTTGGAAAAGCAGCTTCCGCTGCGGCACTTCCCACGCCAAAAATCCCAATTAGTAAGCATGCTATACCCCCAACAAACCCCACTATGCCAGAAATCAGAAAAGCCAAATGTTTTTTATCTAATTTTTGCTGGCCATCAGAATGCAGCGCTCCTTTAGGCGCCTCATCAGACAATCTATCGTTTAACGATACACCCTTTTTGATAGCTTCATTTGTATTTGCCGAGTTTTCCACTAATGCCATTTTCACTCCAAATTACTTATATTTATTTTAACACAAAATTATTATGGTTGTGCTATAATAAAAATATGCTTAAGAAGATTTTTAGAGCTGCACTGGTATGCACCTCTGTTGGTGCTCTATTCTTTATCTTCCCACCGCATTCACTTTCTGCTTCGGCCGAAAATACTAATTTCCAAGTCAACGTCCAAGAAATTCTTTCTGTATCTGTTACTACCCCTAGTACCTGGGCTGAGGGTGAAGTCGGCGAATTTTTGCGCAACAAGGTTACTGTAGGTGTTACATCTAATAATGCTAGTGGTTTTACTGCCGGCATGACTACTAGCGGCACCAGCACCGCACTCTCGCACTCATCAAAAAACAATACCACCATCCCTACTATAGGCTCTGGAAATTCTTATACCTGTGCCGGTAGTAGTGACCCTAATTGTAGCGCATTCGTGGCTAACCATTGGGGCTACTCTATAACAGACGGTGAGCGCAACGGCACTTACCTGCCTATGGTAAATTCGACCGCTGCGCCGATCACTATTTTGTCTAACAGCTCCGCAGCTTCTGGCTCGCAGGATGTTTATTTTGGCTCTAAAGCTGATATTTCGCAAGCTTCCGGTACTTACTCTGGTACAGTAGTTATTAGTGTGGTATCTGGCACTAGCGGTAGTCCTTTGCCGGCGCCTTCTGGCAACGATCCTACCCCAGTTGGGCCTAGCACAGAACGAACCGCAGAATACAACTCTACCGCTAACGCTACGGCATACACTTACACCACCACTAGGGGCAGTGGTGCTACCGCTACCACCGAAACCACTACTCAAGTCACCCCAGGCGACAACACTAGTGCATACGAAGGCTACACTCCGCCACAGGGTGCCACTGAAGTATCCAGCTCTAATATCTATGAGGGCTCAATGCTCACTACTGCACTAGCAGCTACGGCTTCTGTGGTTGCTGGCACTGGTATTGTTTTCTTCATCCTCGCCAAGCGCAAAAAAGACGACGATGAGGACGAAGAAGAAACCATATAAATATGTTATAATAAATATATGGAAATTATCACTAGGTTTGCCCCTAGCCCTACGGGGTATATTCATATCGGCAATGTGCGTTCGGCTATCTACCCATATCTGATTGCCCGGCAAAATAACGGCAAGATGATTTTGCGTATCGAAGACACTGATCGCGCCCGTTATGTAGAGGGTGCCACCGAGCTAATTGAAAATACTCTAGAATGGCTTGGCCTAAATTGGGATGAAGGCCCTATCGTGGGCGGCCCAAATGGCCCATATTTCCAAAGTGAACGTATGGAAAATTATCACAAATGGGCGCGTAAACTAATTGCGTCCGGTCGTGCCTATGCCGACCCTACCCCACCCGAAAAAATCGCTGCATATCGTGAAAAATGTAATAAAGAAAAGGTACCGTTCTTGTACCGCAACTTCCGCCCCGAAGATACTCCCGAATGGGAGCTGGGTATGCCACTACGGTTCAAGGCTGAGCCTAAGTCCTACACCTGGCACGACGAAGTCATGGGCGACATGCATGCCGGCCCCGAGGTATTAGACGATATTATTTTAATCAAAAAAGACGGCTACCCTACTTACAACTTTGCCCACATTGTAGACGATGCCGAAATGGGCGTCACCCACGTGATGCGCGGTGTAGAATATCTTTCTAGTACGCCAAATTATCTAGCGCTTTATGAGGCTCTAAATCTTACTCTGCCAAAGCTAGTTTCCCTGCCGCATATTCTAGCCCCCCAAGGCAATAAAAAACTTGGCAAGCGCGACGGTGCCAAATCTGTCACTGAATATCGCGACGATGGCGTACTGGCTGAAGCTATGCTAAACTACCTTGCCTGCCTTGGCTGGAACGACGGCACCGAGCAGGAAGTTTACACTAAAGACGAGCTAATTAAAAACTTTTCCCTAGATCGCATCCAGACTTCTGGCGCTCGCTATGACGAGACGAAATTACTTTGGCTTAACGGTCAATGGATCCGCCGTATCTATACTGAGCAAGGCGCCGAAGCACTCTATGCTCGCACCGCTAATTTCTGGCCCGAAATCGCCAAAGATTTTTCCGATGAATATAAACTCAAGGTCCTTTCCATTATCTACGATCGCCTGAAAACTCTTTCTGATCTACGCGAAATGACTACTTACTTCTTCGAAGACCCGCGTATAGATTTAGACATGCTCATCAATAACAAATTCCTCAAAAAACTTTCCGAAGCTGAGCTAGAGAATCTATTAAAACAGTCCATTAATAAACTTACCGATCTCGAAGATTGGAATGCCGACACTTTGCAAGAAGCCCTCAACGAACTCCTTGCCGAAACTAGCAAAAAACCTGCCGAACTCTTTAGTCTTATCCGTATTGCTGTCAGTTTTGCGCCGTTTAGCCCGGCCCTCAACCTTACCATGGAAGTGCTAGGACGCGAAATTACCTTGGCTCGGCTCAACGCTGTCACCCGAAGCATTTAGCCCAAGATTAAAACGGAATCCGCTCCCGTCTTAATTTTTAAGCTGGTTTTTTTATTGAGCTTTTAGAAAAGAAAATCCAAGACTATAACGATGTCGCTATGGTGTTAATTTGTTTCTTAGTTAGTGCGCCAGCCGTAGAGTCTATCTTATATACTACTCCGCCATTTACCCAAGCTGCATCACCGCCGCCACTAATATATATAGTCAGCCCTTGCTCACGCACGGTAGTATAATTATCCCCGTATTCATCTTTGACGAAATTCGCCAAAAGCGCGTTCGAATCCCATGAAGAAGTTTCCTCGGTTAATGAAAATGCATCACCCGTACCGGAATTTTTAAAACTCAAAACTACTTTACCGTTTTCTGAAGTGATATCCGATAAACTAAAATCACGTGGTACATAGCTAGGGTAAGTAGCCTCTATGCCAGTCTGCATGGCCGCTACTCGCATCGAGATATCTGGCATATTTAAATTCACAAAATACACAATTGCGAACACCGCTGCCGCTGCGCAAGAAAGGGCTAGTACTACTCTACCTAATCCAAAGTGTAGTTTTGGTGCCTTTTTAGACTTTTTAGTCTTCTTAGCATCCATATTTTCGGAAGTTTTTGACGCGCTTGCTAGAGCTCTTTGGATTGCCTGATCCTTTAGTTCTTTCGCCGTCATTTTTTTAGCTACAGGGGCCGTAGTACGGCTTTGCATTTTTGTAATCGCTGCAGCTTGCATTGGGTGCACTATGCTAGGCGCTATTGGTTGGTCTTCCTGCATCTTCTTAGTAACTGGTGCCGGAGTATCAAAACGCTTTACTTTAGGACTGCGCTTGATCGATACCATCACGTCGGTACTTTTTACCGGCCTTTTTACGTATTTTCTATTCAGCGTGGTAGAAGTCTGCACTTTACGACGGACAGTTTTAGCCACATTAGTATCTGATTTTTGCATTTTTACCTCGCTTTTATCTATACCTATAATACTATTTCCAGCGCGAAAACGCAAGAGCTAATTTTTATGCTTTTTATGTTATAATATGTATATGGATCCCGATAAAGCCAAACGGCGTCAAAGCCTTAGAGTTATTGTTTCGGAAGCTATTATGGTGATCGCCGTTGTTATGACGGTAGTTGTTTTGGCTTTTATGGTTTCTGGCTACTGGCTTAATTCTGATTTTAAAGTAGAGCGCCAAGGTTTGCTGCAAATTTCCTCCATTCCTACCGGCGCCGACATTTATATAGACGGTAGCTCTTCTTGGCTGCAGCGCACTAATACTTCTAAAGTCTTGCCAGTTGGCGAACATACCATTTCTCTTTCCAAAGAGGGATACGATTCTTGGTCTAAAACTATCAACATTTCCGAGGGTTTACTTTACCGTATTCACTACCCCCGCCTTTTCCCTACCGACCGCACCCCTGAAAATATGCTAGATGTTAGTGGTACTACGCTTGTCTCGGCCTCGCCAGATCATAACTTATTCCTACTAATCAACGATACCACCGAATGGAGCCTGGTCAATTTAGATAGTGACACTGTCACACCAACTAAAATAGACGTTGCAGATCTATTTTCTAGTGTCAGTTTAGCCGAGGGCGCTGAAAAAGGCTTATTTACCGGCCGTATTCTAGACATTAGCTGGGATTACAATGCTAGCCACGCGCTCTTTGAGGTGGCCACCGACGCCGGTAAAGAATGGGTGCTTCTAGATGTGAAAAATCCCGACAAAAGCATCAATCTCAACAAAGAGTTTGGTAGTAGCAATTTTAGTGAAATCCAAATCCTAGACAATTCTTCTAATAATTTACTAGCCATTCAGGATGGTAACTTACACAAGATCGACCTCGGCAATAAATCTCTCTCGGCCGTACTTGTAGAAAATGTCAACTATTTCGACCATTACAACAACAACGAAATTATCTTTTCTGCTACAGATTCGTCGCTTGAAGCCCCAAGCTATTATGTAGGTATTATCAAAATCGGAGACAGTAAAATTACCGAGCTTAAAACCACTTCTGCCCCAACCAAAGTCGTAATGAGCAAGTTTTACGACGATAAATACATCACCATTCTAGAAGACAACATAGCTACGCTTTACAAAAAAGAAGATTTCTCTGAAATCTCTAGTTTTGAGCTTTCCTTTATACCCGATACCATAGAGGTAGGCCACAGCGGTGAATTTATCACTATGACCAAGGGTGCTCAAATTGCTACCCTAGATATGGAATCCACCTCTGTACTAGACTGGTCTATAGATAGCGAAAATTTCGGCTGGCTAGACAACGACATGTTTTATTCAGTAGCCGAGGGCGAGCTTATCGTCTACGACTACGACGGTCTTAATCGCCGTTCTATCGCCAAAAATGTTGCTAGTCACTTCCCCGCCGCTATCACTGGCGACAAATGGCTATACTATTTTAGCGACAATTATTTAGTGCGTGAATCATTAGACAAATAACAATTAATTCCCTGTCATCCAGTTCCAAATCCCTTCAAAGAAAGAAGGTTCATTGGAAGGTAAAGCATCACTATCATTTTGGTCTATCGTTGGTAAGTCTTCCGCGCTCTCTGCTCCTTCGTAACTCGGTGAGATTTGTTCGCCAGTCACTAGCAAGCGATACCTAGAGGTGCCAAGTGGAGTACAGGTCACCAAGGTAATTAGGGGCTTATTAGTTTCCACTACTAGGGCCGCCACATTGCTTGGCTCTACCACTTCTTTTTTAATCACACGGTAAGTATAGCGCACCGAATTATAGTTCACATAAATCAAGTCGCCGTCTTCCAGCCTTTCTAGCCCCGAAAAGATATATTTGTATGGGTTAGAGCTATAAATATCACCCGCCGAATGCCCCGTAATCACTAGGTTGCCAATTTCACCCGGGTATGCGCTAGCCCCAGCAATACGGTAATGCGCCACCCCATTATTCATCGCGCTCATTACGCCGTCTAAAGGTACCTCAAAGCGTATCGGCACATCTATATTTAGTTTAGGGATTATCAGCCGCGGATCTGCCGATACTGTCTGTGTTACTGTAGGGTCTATTGCCTCTATACCCGAGGCTGGCACATTGCCGGGCGACACATAGGCCATAATCGGCGCAAAAATCAGCCGGTTGTATTGCAAAAACAGTATTAATAACACCACTGCTACCCCAGCCAGCACTGGTATCCAGTGCCGTCGTCGCCTAGATTTTTTGGCGCTTTCGGTGGCTTTTTTCCGAATAGTTTTTCGAAGTCTACTTTTAATATCTTCATTTTCGGAAGAAAAAGACGCGCTTCCTTTGGATTTTTCCTCTGTCAATGATAGCCCGGCCTTTTTATCGGTTTTGGCACTATTGCGGGCTAGCGAGCTTAATATTTCCTCCTCATCTGCCTTCTCGCGAGCGTCTTTTAAGCGCTCTTTTTCTATATAGGTCCGAGCCGCTTTAGAGTAATAATCACTATAATATTTTTGATAATAATCTTGCCATGCCGAATGATACTTTTTCCACGATTCTGAATTAATCTTCGGTGCTACGGGTTCATTTTTTAGGTGAGCATCGTTATTTTCTGGATTGCTCGCCGCTTTTTTGGCCGACTGAGCATAAGCCGCTAGCACCTTTTTCCTAGCGATTTGCGCGGCCGTCTGCCTCTGTACGTCTCTAGAAGATAGCCCACCTTTTTCCGAATCCATAATAAAATTATAGCATAATTCACCAAAATATGTTAAAATAAAGATATGGGCGAGTGGCGGAACTGGTAGACGCGCTAGACTCAAAATCTTGTGATCGCAAGGTCGTGAGGGTTCAAGTCCCTCCTCGCCCACCAAACGGTTTATGAAATGTTTTTTCAACTATTCCGTAACCTATAAATGCCTGTTAAATCCCTTACAGAAATAGAGGGTTATTTTTATGCTGTTTTTTGCGGTAAAAACATGCCAAAAACCATATTTTACCTCTATAATTTCATCCGTTAAATCCCCAACTATTTGGCCCAATTAATCCCAACCAAATTCTTGATAAAAAACTCCGTCTTTTTTAAATCTATCAAGCGCCTTCTTTCGTGAATCTATAATGTTATCTGGTAAATTATTTTCGTTAAACCACTTTAGCTCTGCAATTTTTTCTGGCTCACCTATTTTTATCTCACCAGAATAATTATTTACTTTAAAACAACCTAAAAATCTTGGTTCGCCATCGTCGCCAAAAGAGTGTAGTAACCCCATAAACTCAATATCATTTGGTAAAATATCAACGCCAACTTCTTCTTTGGCTTCACGACACACCGTTGCAGCCATCGGTTCATCTTTTTCTACATGTCCAGAAGCCGAAAAATCCCACATGCCATCAGCAAAACCAGTGTTTTGTCTTTTTTTGCAAAAGATACTCAGTTCCATCTTCAGTTTCTCTCGTTAGCAACACGAGCGCCGCGGCTATAGTTCTAAAACGTCCAGCTGCATTATTTGTAGGATTATTCATACTATTTATAGTATACAGTACTTTTAGTCTTTCTCGCAAGCTTTCTCTATATATTGTTAAAACCTGGCTAATTAACCCCCACCAGAAATTGGAGAAAGAGCCACAGGCTCTTTATTTAATTTCTGATAGATGCAGGCTCGAGCCCGGGGTTCGCACCGAGCGAAGCGAGGTTCATCCACCTCTCATCACCGTACAAACATGATTAGCTACCTCAATTTCCCTTAATATGAAAGAGCCGCGCCCTAAATGGGCGCGGCGTTTTTGTTAATCTGCGAGATAATCGTGACCAGTGCGAACGGTATCGTTCTTGTAGGGGTCACCCCCACCGGCCGCAATCACGCAACCGCCACCGCACTTATCCAACAGATTGCAGGGCAGACACTTTAAATCCAGGTGCCGATGTGCGCGAAACTGCTGCAGCACCGGATTTTCCGTCATGAATTGAGTAAAAGTCTCAGGCATATCAATCTCAAGGAAATTGCCCAAAATCCTTTCACTCAATGCGCACCTCTGGATGCCACCGTTCTGAACCACAGAGAGGACTCCGCCGGGACGGCCCCATTTACAGCCACCGGGAGTCAGCATGTACCTGTATTGTTCCGGAATAGCACACCAGGGAAATGCGTCCACGGCATCAAGCTTCGTTTCGAAGCCCAGTTCACGGTTGATAACTTCAATCGTACCCAGTGCTTTTACCAGCAGGTCATGCTGGATCATCCATCGGTTATAGCTTTTGCAGGCTCGTCCGGTTTTTGCAATCCTCTGGACCATGAAGTAGTCGCGCTGAGGATCCATCTGCAGCTCCATGATTACGCTCCTCATTATCTCTTCGATATGCTGCATGGTATACGGAATAAAATTGAGCACAATGGCCACACCTTTGTCAGCATCGCCGCGAGCCCGCATATAGGCCTTCAGCTGACGCATCCCATGCTCGTAGGCACCGCAGTTACCATTAATCGCATCATGTGCCGTACCGATCCCGTGCAGGGTAAAATCCAACTCTGAAACGTAGGGCACGATGGTTTCGATCGGGACAGACTGCCCATTTTTCTTGTAGAGGTGCGTGTTGGATAGAACGCAAACAGCCATACCGCCAACATCTTCGCTGGCAAAGCGGAGCAACTCGGCTAAATCGGGATGTTGACAAGGGTCACCCCCGACAAACACAAGGTTTTCCGCTGCTGCCGCATTTCGAATGTTTTGGATAATCTTCTTTAGGGTTGCGGTCTCACCAAATTGCGGCAACCGCTCGAACAGTGGGTTGCTTTCGCCACCATCATCGACATAGCAATACGGGCAGCGCCCGTTGCATATGCGAGTGATGTGCAGGTCAACCTCGTCAATTTTTTGTGCTACAATTGTAGGCCTCACAAAGACCCCCTCCTTTTTAAATCAGACTATGTAAATGATTCACGGTCATCAAAATACCTACCGCTAACATAATTATAGCACACTTTCCTAAAAATGTCAATTACTACCCCTGTAAACGGAAGGCCTCTGAACTAGTATATCTCCTGCTCATGGCCGGTATTAGGCTATTAAGAATATTGTCTCTCCGTTAAATCTCTAGAACTCTTCCTCTGCTAATATTTTGCCGTCTTCGTCGTAAATAGTGGACTTTGCATTAGCTAGACGATAGAGAACAAAATCTGGAGCATCTAAGGTGTAGCCGGCTTCTTTCGCCCAATCGAATTCCGCGATAATAGCCTTCTTGGCTTCAATATTATTGCTTTCGTCAATCATTTGGCAATTGATGCGAATCCAGTTTTCGCCGTCATAAGCCACTATGCAGGCACTGTTGTTCTTAGCAATCTGCTTGGCCACATTTTTCTTAGCATTCGTCAGAGCGTATATATGATTATCAAAAAGAATTGGATCACCAAAAGGACGACAACTGGGCTTGTCACCATCGATGGTCGATACAAAATTAACTTTGGTTCGGTTTTTTAAGAAATCAAATGTCTTTTCCATATATACTATTATACCATTTTTTGATATAAATCTTCTCTATAACCTGTTAAAACCTGGTTAATTAACCCCCACCATTCAGGTTATAGAATGTTTTTCAACTATTTCGTAATCTATGAATGTCTGTTAAATCCCTCATAAAAATAGAGGGTATTTTTTATGCCATTTTTTAGGCAAAAATATGCCAAAAATTATAATTTACTTCTATAATTTCGTCTGTTAAATCCCCCACAATTTGGTCCGGAGTTTTTATGATATAATTGCAGTAAGTTATCAAAGGTATTAAAAATGAAAAGCATTGTTATAACTGGCGGTAGTGATGGCTTGGGTAAAACCTTAGCCGAAAATTTATCAAAAGATAATAAAGTTACCATTCTTGCGACTAATGAAGCGAAGTTAAAAGATGTCGCCGGTGAAGCAGGTTGCGATTACTATGTTTGTGACGTGACTAACTACGCGTCCGTTAAAACAATTACAGAAAAAATTGGCAAGATTGATGTTCTTATTAATTGCGCTGGCTTATGGATTCAGGAAGAACTAGGCACAAACGATGTTGATCGTATTGAAGCAGTAGTCAAAGTAAATCTACTCGGCGTAATAAACTGCTCCAAGGCAGTTATTCCAGAAATGAAGAAAAACGGCGACGGATTAATTATCAATATTAATTCTCAAGCTGGCATCAATCACAAAGCAGAACGCGTGGTCTATAATGCTACAAAATGGGGAGTTACTGGCTTTACGAAATCCCTTCAAGACGAGCTCGCAAAATACGGCATTCGAGTCACCGATGTTATGCCGGGAATGATGAAGATCGATATGTTTAAGAAACTAAACATTGAAAAGAATATGGCTAACGGAGTTGATACTAAAGAAGTTGCTCGTCTGATTCGTTTTATTATCGACACTCCTGCGGATGTTATGATTCCAGAAGTTGGTATCAAAAATATTAATAACTAGTTATTCGAGATATAAATAATCAAATTATCTCGTATCTCATTTTTGTAACATGTTAAAACCTGGTTAATTAACCCCCACCAATCATGCGACAATCAAAAAATCGTCTCTTTCGAGACGATTTTTTAAAAACTATTTATCCCAGTCGAACCCTTCGCCATAATGCCCCCACCGCGCAGTTTTTTCGTAAATTGGTCGCTTCAAATCCAAATATTTTATAATTCCATTTGGCGTAAGATCGTATCCTTCTATTTCCTCAGCTTTACCATCTACGATTACCGTTTTTTCCAAAGGTTCAGCATAGCCAATCGCATATGCTAGCCGCACCAACACTTCATGCGCCTTGCGTTTTCTTAAATAATTCACCGCAATTCGCCGTGCCATATACGCTGCACTCCTATCCACCTTAGATGGATCTTTACCAGAATAGCATCCTCCACCTATCGCCACCCGTGGCCCATAGTTATCTACTATTAGTTTCCGCCCGGTCAGACCCGTATCCGCATCAAAGCCACCTTGTTGCCAATCCCCAGCCGGATTAATATGCAGTTCTAACTTCCCAGTCAACTTTTCCTTTTCTATAAATTCTCGCACTAATTTCTCTAATTCTTCACGTGGTGCATTTTGAAAACTCGCCACAATAGAATCAATACTTACATCTGGCGCTATTGTAATCTGCGTTTTGCCATCAAATGGGTACTTTTCATATATATACTGGTTTAGCCGACGTGCCAGCACTACTTCGCGCGGCAACATTTCCGGCGTTTCATCACACGCATAGCCTATCATTATGCCCTGATCGCCCGCCCCACCAGTATCTACGCCTTGCGCAATTTCTGGCGACTGCTTCACAATTTTGGTATGCACCTCTATGCCATCTCCGGCAATTCGTTTCACTATGGCCGGAATATCCACATCCGCCTCAGATGTAATCTCACCAGTTACAAACACTACGCCGTGCCCGCCACAAGCCTCTGCCGCTACGCGCGCATTTGGATCTTTTTCAAAATACGCATCCAGTATCGCATCACTTATTTGGTCACATAATTTATCTGGGTGTTTCGGAGAAACGCTCTCCGCAGTTCTATAGAACATATCTTTCCTTTCTGGTCGGATTTACCACCTTGGTCTAGCTAGGTTGGTAGGGGGTCACCAGGCCGTTCCCTCGCCCCTTCTTGATATTAAATTGTTAATGTTACGATTATAGCACGCTACATGTTAAAATAAAAATATGAAAATTGCGATTTTTTCAGATTGCTACTTAGATCTCACCGGCGGCATCACTTCTTCCATCAATGCCCAAAAAGCTGCTTTAGAAAAAGCTGGCCACACTGTCTATATTTTTAGCACTAGCTATCCCAAAACCCTAGAAGAACGGCAAAAACTTGCCAAGAGTTCAATTTTCCCTGTGCCTTCTTGCCGTTGGCTTATTCGTGGCGTTACACCCATCTCTCGCCGCCCCAAAATCATTGAAAAATGGCTTCTTCGCGAGCATCCAGAAATCAAAAATTTTGATATATATTATATACATTACGAATCCGGTTGCTCTATCACCGGACTCAATCTTGGCAAAAAACTCCACATCCCCACCGTTCAAGTGATGCATGGTCGCGAAGATATGGGAGTTACCAATATTATTCCTTTTGGATTTCGCACCATTGTAGCCACACTCCTCAATTGGTTCCACTCTTGGTATATTCCCCATCCTATCAAAATCCACCGCGATGATTACTTAGCCGACACCACCGCCAAAGCCAAAATGTGGACCATGATGGTAAACCACGCCAATTATGCCGACTACGTCATCACCCCCTCCCACCACTTTGCCAAAAAACTTGCTCGTTACGGCGTCAAACACAAAATCCAAATCTTCCCCAACGGCTATCCGGATCAAAATTTCCCAACCAACCCTACCATTAAAAGCCTAAATCCCGGCGAGCCACTCAAAATAATTTGGCATTCTCGCCTTTCTGGTGAAAAACGCATTATGCCGTTTCTGCAAGCCTTAAACCAAGTTAATGGCAAGTACCATTTAGACGTTTACGGCGGTGGCGCCGACCTTAAGAAAGCCAAACATTATGTCACCAAACATAATTTAAGCGTCACTTTCCACGGCAATGCCAAATTCACTACTGTCCAAAGTGCCATTCTAAAATCCCATTTGGACGTATTGGCTTCCTACAATTTTGACAATTATCCCATGACCTTAGTAGAAGCCGAAGCCGCCGGCGTACCAGCCTTTATTTGCGATCCGGATATGCAAGAAATTGTTCCTAAAGACAGCTATATTTTAAGCGCTGGCCCCACTCCCATCCAAATGACAAAAGCTTTGAACAATTTACTCCAGCATCCAGAAAAAATCCAACAAATGAGCAAAATTATGTTAAAAAATCGCAACGAAGCGTTAATTTCCAATCGTATTAAAATCTTAGAAAAATACTTTAGTGATATAATAAACTTATGAAATACTTAGCAGATTTACTTACACTATCAAGATTCATTTTAGCACTTGTCATTTTTTATTGTTGTTTCACAAGTAGCGGTTCAGCCGAAGCGGTCTTTCTAATGTTTTTTGCAGCAGTCCTCACCGACGCCTTCGACGGAACTTGCGCTAAAAAATGGCCATTTCCCAAAAATAAAACTCCGAAATATCGCAAATATGCCGCACTTTACGATATGGTTTCCGATGTTCTCCTTGCCGCCGCTCAGGTTCTCTTTGTCGCCCTCAGAATCAATTGGATCGTTGGCCTCATCGCCATTATTTACTACGTCGTTATTTGCGGTAGTATCGAACTCATCGTCTATGGCAAATTCTTTGGTCATCCAGATAACTGTACGACGAATTCTCTAACTAAAAAGAATTTCCCACTTGCCAAAAAAATTATTTTGACCCGGCGCTATGGCTACACGCTGTGTCTCGGTATTTTAAATGCTGTCACCCTTTTTGCTACCAATTGGCCAGACCCAGTTAAATATATTGGTTTTGCTGCTGGATGTTTAACTTTTGTCTTCACTTGGTTCTTCTTGCGCCAGCGCCGTAAAAATATTTCCCGTGATGCTGTAGACATCGAAAAAGAACTTACCAAAAAAGCTAAGAAGAAATAATCTTATCTTCCTCCAAATCCCCCGCCCCCTCCACCGCCACCAGAAAATCCCCCGCCCCCACCACCGGAAAACCCAGAAGAAGACCCACCACCTGAGCCAGACATCACCGTAGCTGTTCTTATGGCGTTAGATGTCATTCGCATTGTGCGTGATAATTCTGCTACCGCAATTCCAGTCATCAAATAATCTGGCTCCGCTATTTCTTTCACTTTACAATACTCTTTCATCTCGTTCATCCAACTTTCTTCCAGTCCAAACACCGCTGCATACGGTAATAGTTTTTCGTATAACTTTACAATTCCTTCCGCCGAAGTATCTGCCCCTTCCACACTTTGCAGCATTTTCATTCGCTCTGCTTCCGCCATTTTAATATACAGTTTTAACCCGTCCATATATCGCGATGCTTCCAGGCCTTTCAGTGTGTAGGTTGCATATTTTTTTGCTTCCCCCAGAAGCCATGTTGTAATAAATACTGTCAGTACAATTATTAAAAATGCTACTGGGTAGAAATACTCCATAAACACCATTTTGCCACCATAGGCTCCGTCAAGCCCTAATGCACCTTCTAATATACCTAGCACAAATACGCCAATCATTACCATTACTGGCGTCATTATAATTGTTAATACTAAAGTATTTAAAAACCCACCATTTTTGGCTCCGTACCGCCATTTATCAGTAGCCAGATCGTCTTCCTTCAAATCACTTTCTACCTTCTCCTCCATAGCTTCTCTTAACGCAATTAGTTTACTGTTTGCCGTATGCGTTTTTATTTCTATCATATTCCCCACCGCTACTTGCGACCCACCTTTTAATATTTCTAGCAGGTTAATATACTCTTTTTCTACACCATTTAAGTTTTTTACTTTAATGCTCCACTTTTTCTTCTCGCCTTTTATGAGTTCAATTTTTCGCTTTACCACTAGTTCTAGCAACATTGCCACTTTTGCATCCTTTTTCTTGCCAATATATATTTCTGCCATTTCTGGTAAGCTATATTTTAGATTTGGCTGATACTCTGGCTTTACAAATATACTTTTATAATACTTTGCCTTTTCGCGCGTCTTCATAAATTTTCGCATTGCTAGTAGTATTGCCGCTATACAAATTGTAATTAACCCCGCCAATATCCACACATAAATGTAGTTTTCTTCTGGTTCCGGCACTACGAAGCTCCCGGGTTTCAATTCTATATCAAATGTTAAGTTTTCGTACGCTTTAAGTTTCGTTGCTACAAATTCTACTCCGTCTTCTAGCTTTGTCATTTTGCACCTATCTTGTCCACTTTCGCCGTAGCGCCCTACATAGCACCAGCTCTCGCCCGTCCACCAATCCGTGTCATCTAGATGTACTCTGGCTGTTACTTTATTGAACTTCTGCGTCGCACCATTACCATTTGTATCCCAATAAAGTTCCTGATAATTCCCAAAATCTGTTACCACTTTATCAAATTCATATTCAAATCCATACACTTGCTCCCCTAGTACATATTTTTCTGTTCCAGTGCACACATTATAATACCCACTATCTTTTTCGATACTATAAATTGGCTCAGCTGCTCCATTTCGCGTAACTTTAATATTTGCCTGCGTCAAATTTGGCAGAGTTATATTTTCTCCGTTTTGGTTCGTAAATGGTATTTGCCGGCAAATCCCTTTGTTCTGTTTATGATTCGGGAATTCGGCTGTTGCATTTTCTACCACTTTTAGATGCGAAATTCCTTCTTCGTCTTTACTCAAATAATAATCCGCCGTAAAATCTTCAAAATAAAAATCTTGCACACCGGCAAAAGTATTACTAATTGGTGAAAATATTAGTGTCAACACCGCACCTAAAAATAAGCGTTTCAATTTCATACTTTTATCATAGCATATATGCATGCCACTAGATAATTTAAATATTTTATAGCATTGAGCAAACTTAAGAAATTTTTGAGAAATTTTAAGAAAATCGAAGATTCAGAAATCTAGTTTTTCCGTTAAAAAATTTCGATAAAATTTCCTGGCGTGAAGCGATACCGCTATAAATATTTAAATTATCTAATCTGTAGTATGGCTGCTATAGTAGCACCAATAAAACTATTCGGATTATACAAATTTAGCGCCACAATTTTAGCTGCAAGCTCTCCACTCCACAACATGATCGGCGAATAGCCAGATTTTTCCATCGGCACCGCTTTTACTATGCCATCTTTCGCCACCAATATCTGCCCATTATGTAAAGTCACTATACCTACGGGATAGCTCAAAGTAAATTTATGTAGCACTTCCACTACCTGCACCAAAGACTGCGACAAAAGCAACATTTTTGGATAATACACCGCGCGTAATATCTTTTGCATCTGCGCCAAAGATCCAAAAATTATCATATTTTCATTCATCAATACTTTTTCTGGTCCATTTTCCGCGATTAGATCTACCGTATCGCGCGTAATTACAATCGGCTTTTCGCTAGCTTCGCACGCGCTCGTTACAGCCTTGCCCGTCACCGCATTTTTAGATAAATCCCCAATTATCAAATTAAAATCCGCCCCATTTATCACATCTGCCAAACCTTCCCCACTAAAAGTCCCACCTTCCGTAGCTGGCAAAAACTTAAAATTCTCCACCGGCGGCAATTTATTTTTTAGCACTTCCGGCAATACCGTATTCACTGTTTCCACTGGATAATTCCCCGCTAAATATTCCGCCACCTTCACTTCTGTACGAAAACTTTGCCCATTCCCGCCTATTACATTTACTGCGCCTTGCTTTTTTTCTGGTATATTCCAATACAAATCTTCGTATGGGCTACTCTCGATCTTCTCAAAATAGTCCATCAAAACTCCAGTTCAATCGAAATCGGGCAGTGGTCCGAGCCCATATAATTCTCATAAATTTCCGCGTCTTTCAAATTCTTCCGCAAACTTTCTGAAATAAAGAAATAGTCTATCCGCCACCCTACATTGTTTTCGCGCGCATGCCCCCAATGGCTCCACCAAGTATATCTTTGCACTTCCGGGTGCAAAATTCTAAATGTATCCACCAGCCCAGCATCTAGTAAATTACTCACTCCTTGCCGTTCCTCATCCGTAAAGCCAGCATTATGGTGATTTGCCTTTGGCCGCGCTAAATCTATCTCGGTATGCGCCGCATTAAAATCTCCGCACACCACCACCGGCTTATGCTTCTCTAGCCCCTTCAAATAATTTCGTACCGCCGGATCCCACTTTTTTCCCCGTAGACCCAATCTTTCCAATCCTCGTTTAGAATTTGGCGTATAAATATTCACTAAATAAAATTTCTCAAACTCTACCGTTTGCACCCGCCCTTCGTTTAGCGGATCACCAAATTGGTCTGCAAAATCTTCTTCCACCGGCAATGCATTTTTTACGCTTAGCGGCTTAATTTTTGTAAATATTGCTGTGCCACTATACCCCGCTCGCTCTGCCGAATTCCATAGCTCCTCGTATTCCGGCAAATCCACTTCCGCCTGTCCCGGCTTTGCTTTAGTTTCTTGCAAACACAAAATATCTGGCTGCTCTTTTGTGATAAACGCTTGTAGCGCGCCTTTATTTATTACCGCCCTTAGTCCATTCACATTCCACGAAAATATTCTCACGCGTATCTCCCCCGCTCTATATCGCGCTTTTTAATAGTTTCACGCTTATCGTATTTTTTCTTGCCCTTACCTACCGCTATCACTAATTTTATATGGCGCCCACCGCCCAGCAACTTCACCGGCACAATGGTAGATCCCGCTACTTTTTCACGTTCTAGTGCCACAATTTGTTTTTTAGTGGCTAGTAGTTTGATATTTCGTGCCGTTTCTGCACCGAGTGTCAAATTATTCAGCCACAGTTCATCATTTCTTATCGTCACAAAAGATCCTTTAAGCTGCACATGGTGGTCGCGTATCGCCCGCACTTCTGGCCCCGCCAGACTCATTCCCACCGTCAGCTCATCGCCTAGCGCATAATCAAAATGCGCCTTACGGTTCACCGTCACCATATCTGGGGTCTTTTTCTTCTTCATTCCTCTATTATATCACTAGCGCGCAATCTTGACATCTCTTGCAATGTCACTTATACTTATATCAAGAGGCAAGCTCTAGAAACTTGCCATAGGTTTGGAGAAGGATTACCACTCTATACGGATGGTAATTTTTCTCGTTTTAGAACCGAATTTGAATACAAGATTAAACTTTATAGACATCTTCGTTCTCCTTTCGTTTTTTTGTTTTTGTTAGAAACTAAAAATTTGGGGAGATAAATCTAGGCTATCTAGAATCACCGCGTATAAATCCCCCTTCTATTCCGTCTAGGCTTATTTTTACCGCAAGCGTGATATGAAATTTTCCAGAGGTAAAACCTCTTATGGCTTCATTATATCGTCAGGGGGGTTGAAATATTTTCGCACCTGTGCATATAATAGCGCCGGGTTGGCTTCGGGTGTTTAATGGGCATAGAGTACGCAAGCCCTAAAAGAGTTTGTGGTTGTGTGAGGGCTCACTAAACGGCTATTCTAGGTAAGTTAAAGTTGCCCTAGAAAGGTTAAATAATGTTTCAGTTTGCACTAATCATTATAAACCGAGACAAAGACAACAAACCGAAGAAAAAAGATTAGGCCTTAAAGCCTAATCAAAACAACCCAGAGAAGTCTTCCTAGAGGGCTTCTCTTTTTATAACTAAATTATACCACAAAAATCATTAGCATGGTATAATAAAAGTGCAATTACTAACAACTAAATAAATTCCGAGTTATTTTAATAGCTCGAACACAGTTAAAAATGGTACCGCGAGGAACTTTACGGCTGTGTTCGAATTCGGATGTTGGCTGTTAGTAATTGCACCCCTTGCGGTGCCATTTTTGTAATATACCCCGTTTACACAAAATGGCATCACAAAGATAAAGATAATTAAACAAGGTGATGCATATGGGCTATAGAACTACAAAATCTAAAATAAAAGAAAAAGATCATAAAGCAAGCAGTTACACAGATTTCTTCTATTATTCATTCCGGAATATATTACTTATTTTAATCCCATTGCTCATTATTTCTACCCTAGTCTTATCTCTTCCTCATTCCTCCGCAGATAATAACACCAGCTCAGACAGCCTCAGCATCTCCATTTCTTCTGCTTGTACTTTGAGCAGTAGTATAGATAGAGCCCATACAGTTAATGTTAATGCTGGTACTCATACAGTAGATATTGGTAGTACTAGAGTTAATGCTTATTGTAATGATAATAATGGCTATAGTATCTATGCTATAGGTAGTAGTAATAACATAGATGGTAATACAGATTTAATTAGTAGTAATAATGATGGTTATAATATTAAGACTGGTATTTATGACGAAGGAAGCTCTAGTAGTCTTACTCCATCATCTTGGGGTATGAAACTAGCTCCTGGTATAGGCACAGGTCTTAATCCTGATACTGGTGCTAGTATTGCTATTACTCCTCCTACTATCGTAAATAACTACGATAATTATAATGTAGTACCAAATAACTATACACTAGTAGCCTCTAGAGCTTCTGGTACTAATATGACTATAGATACTGATATTACTGGTTCATACTTTGCTACTACCTATGATGTCTATGCTAGTTCTGTACAGCCTGCTGGTACTTATAATGGGAAAGTGAAGTACTTGATGGTGCATCCCAGTAGCAACAACAACCATTTAGGCTTTAACGAAGCTTACGCATCACAGGGCAAAAATCCAGTTAACACAGAAAGCGGCACTTATTATACTATGCAAGACATGAACTCATATATTTGTAATTCAGTAGGCTCATATGATGAAGCCTCACAAACTCAACTAATAGATATTAGAGATAATAAGTTATACTGGGTGGCCAAGTTGCAAGATGGGCATTGCTGGATGACGCAAAACTTAGGTTTAGATTTAGTCGCTTATACAAACGAACAAGGCCAAGAAGTGATGAAATCACTTACTTCAAACGATACCGATCTTACGGACCACTCGCTTGTCGGCGCTTATGCGAGTAGATATACTTACGATGTGAATACTGGTATTACTACTTGGACGCCAGCAATGTCTGCGAAGACTATGGGTTTTGAGGGTATTAGGGCGGACGACTGGAATGATAGTAATACCGTACCATATTCTGCCAATAAAACCGATAGCACTAACACTGGCCATTCATCATTGGGTAATTATTATAACTGGACTGTAGCAATTGCTAGCAATGATTCTTCCACATTAACACAAGATACATCAAATAATGTATCTAATAACCCCAAAAATTCTATTTGCCCTAAAGGGTGGAGATTGTCCACTATATCTAATCAATCTGAAGCCATGGTTAATTCCACTAATGAGTTCGCTAGGCTAAAATACCTATATAATTTGAATGTTATCGCAGATGTCTTAGTTCCTCCACTATATTTCATTAAGTCTGGGTACATAGGAGATGGCGCGTCTATTAACGGGCTAGATGCAAAGGGGCTTTACTGGTCATCTACCATTAATAATAATAGTGCATTTGATTTCGCTTTCACCCAGAATGGCATATTTATAAAAGATGCAACGGATAGACGACGGGGGGCCACTCTCCGTTGTATCGCCAGATAAATCTAGCGGATAATCAAAACCCAGGTTTCTCAAACTTCAAAACTCTCTTTTTTGAAGCATTTGAAATCGCCCATATAATTTTTACAACTCTACGGCTCGAAAACTGGACAGTACCAGTTTGAGAGCCGCCTAGTGTTGCTAAAAATTATCTTGGCGCGCATTTCAACCGCTGAGAAAAATATGAGTTTTGAAGTTATTGCCGCCCAGCGTAGGCGCAAACAAAAGGTTGGTTTTGAGATTATCGTACTTTGGCGTAATTTTATCGTTAAAGAAAAGAAAGTTTTGAAGTTTTTATAGGTATTTAGACTGGCTAGTTTACTTTTACCTTCTCTTCCCCTAATAAATCCTTCAGTTTCCCCATCAAATCATCCGACACTTCTATCTTAAACGGCATTCGTAAAGGCCGCTTCCGCTCGCCATCTTTCAGTACTAGCACTACTTCCTGAAACCCAGGGTTCAAATCTGCCAGCCGCCGGATAGCAGATAATGTATCCGTATCATTGGCATCTTCTATTAATAGATATAATCTTTCCTTCCGTGGGTCTTTGGGAGGCTCTTTTAGTACGCGCGGTGTATCTATTGTCGGAGAAACATTACGCGCTCCGTTCCCGCCGCTGCCACTGTTATATACGCGTTCGGCGGAAGTCTTCCCTCGGCGGCGCCGGCCTACGTCTGGCGCTAAAGTTGGCGCTGCAAGCTTAGTGCCGGTAGGTTGATAATTTTCTAGCACATCATCAGATACCAATTCTACCGTCTCTGCCAGAAGCTTTACGTCGGAAGTAATATTCCCCTCTTTGTCCGTAGCATTTACCTTGCCCCGCACCCGTACTACGTTATCTACTTCTAGCTTACCGCCATATTCCGCAAAAGTACTCGGAAATACGATAAATTCCGTCTCGGCGGACTTATTCTCCATTTTTACGAAGGCCATTTTATCGCCTTTTTTGGTCAAGATGGTTCGCACCGCCGTGATAATGCCGCCCACCGTTACCATTTTATTGTTATTTTCTGCGGTAATTAAACTCATCGGGTGGGTTTGCTCTTCAAAATAGGTATCGTATTTGTCCAAAGGGTGTGCAGATAAGTATAATCCCATCAAATCGCGTTCCCATAGTAGCTGCTCTTTCTCTGGGTGTTGTACTGGTGCCTTTTTAATTTCTACTTCTGGCACTGCGCCTGCTTCACCCATCATGCCGAACAAATCCGTCTGCCCAGAGCCCACATCTTTTTGAATTTTCGCCCCGTAGGCCTGAATGGCCTCTAAATTAAAGAGTAAATCAGAACGCGAATATCCAAAGCTATCAAACGCCCCGGTCTTAATCGCCGCTTCCCAGGATTTTTTATTAAACTTCGAACTATCTACGCGTTTAGCAAAATCGCAGATAGATTTAAACGGCCCGTTTTTATCGCGCTCAGGTATTACATAATCTTCCACTAGGGCTTTGCCCATACTTTTAATGCCCGACAGCCCAAACCGAATCGTTTTCTCGCCGCCCACAATACCAAAATCACCATAACTTTGGTTAATATCTGGTCCTAGTACCTTTAGCCCCATGCGCTTACATTCGGCAATTTCTATGGCTAGGCGGTCTGTCCAGCGCATATCTGCCGTCATTAGTGCTGCCATAAAGGCGTCTGGATAGTGCGCCTTTAGATACGCTGTCCAGTAAGCAATCAGGGCATAGCACGCCGCGTGCGACTTATTAAAGCAGTAGTTCGCAAAGTCTAACAGCTGGCTCCAAAATGTCTCGGCAATTTCTTCTGTAGCGCCACCTATCTCTATAGCACCCTTAATAAACTCTGGCTTTACCTTTTTCATTAAGTCAATTTTCTTCTTACCTACCGCCTTACGTAGCGTGTCTGCCTGCCCACCGGTAAACCCGCACCATTCCTTCGATATCTGCATGAATTGCTCTTGGTAAATCATAATCCCGTAGGTATTTTTCAGAGAATTTTCTAGCCCCGGGTGCAGATAGGTGATCGGCTCTTCCCCGTGCTTACGTTTGATGAAAGAGTCAATAAACTGCATCGGCCCCGGGCGATAAAGCGCCACCATAGCGATAATATCTTCAAATGTAGAAGCCTTCAGGTCACGCAGATACCGCTTCATCCCGGCAGATTCTAGCTGGAATACACCAGTAGTCTCTGCCCGCTGAAGCAGCGCGTAAGTCTCTGGGTCGTCCAGCGGTAAGTTAGATAAATCTATATCATCATTGTAAACTTTCCTGATCATCCGGAGGGCATTATTAATTACGGACAGGTTAGACAGCCCTAAAAAGTCCATTTTTAGAAGTCCCAGCTCTTCTACCTGGCCCATCGGGAACTGCGCAGCAATCGGCCCCTTGGCAGAGACTTCGAGAGGCAAAAATTTCACTAGGTCATCTGGTGCAATAATCACCCCACAAGCATGTACGCCATGGTTACGAATTGTTCCCTCTAGTCTCGAGGCAAAATCTATCACCTCCTTAGAGGTAGGGTTAGTCTCATACTCTTGCTTTAAATCTGGCACATCTTTTATCGCGTCAGCTAAATGTACGTGGTGGCCCATCACTGGGTCTGGTACCATTTTAGCCAGCCTATCGGCCTCGGCATACGGCACCTCTAGCACTCGCGCCACATCACGCACCGCGTTTTTGGCCATCATTTTACCAAAGGTTGCAATATTAGATACTCTATCAAACCCATATTTGTTCGAACAATATCCTATCACCTCGTCGCGTCGCGTATCTTGAATATCTGTATCAATATCTGGCATCGAGATACGGTCTGGGTTTAAAAACCGCTCAAAAAGTAAATCATACTTCAACGGATCTAACTCGGTAATACGGAGCGCATACGCGAGAATAGACCCCGCCGCGCTGCCACGCCCCGGCCCATACACTATCCTCTGCGATTTACCCCAGTTAATAAAGTCCTGCACGATTAAGAAGTATCCATTGTAGCCCATTTTATCTACCACAGATAGCTCGTAATCTATACGAGGCAGTACTTTATGTGTTTCATCACGCTCTTTGTCTACTTTTTCTAAAATCTTACGGCAATCTTCTACGCTTAGATCCACAGTTTCCTCCAACTTTTTGCCACCATATCTGTAAACTAGCCCTTGAAATACTAATTTATCTAGGTAAGTTTTTTCGTCCTCCCCATCTGGCACCGGGAATTTTGGAATCAAAATCCGCCCCAGCTGTAAATCTACATTGCATCTATCCGCTATTCGTTTGGTATTTAAGACTGCTTCGGGGCAGGTATCCTGCCAATGCTCTATAATTTCAGTCGCCGGTATCACATGTAGGTCGTAATCCTTCAAAGTCATGCGGTTAGTATCAGATAAATTCGCTGCCGTACCAATACATAGTAGCACCTCGTGCGCATCTTGGTCTTCTTTAGTGAGGTAGTGCGCATCACAGGTTACCACCAGTGGCAAGCCTAGCTCTTCGGCATGTGCCATTAGCCAGTCATTTACCTTTTTTTGCTCGGCAGAATGAGTGGTAGATTTTGGGTGGCCGTGATCTTGCATCTCTAGGTAAAACCGGTCTTTAAATACATTACTATACCAGTCTATTAATTCATATGCCCTTTTATCATCTCCGGCCCGTATCGCTTCAGAAATCTCTGATCCCATACAGCCAGACAGGCAAATAATCCCCTCGTTATACTTCTGTAGTTCGTCATGGTCGGTGCGTGGCTTGTAGTACTTGCCATGCTCTTCAGCATTACTCATTATCCGGCAAAGGTTTTCAAACCCCTTATTATTCATCGCAATTAGGGTAATATGGAACCTCTGCTTGTCGTGCGCCGGGTCTTTGTCGGTCATCTTACGCGCCGCCACATAGGCCTCTAGCCCAAGCAAAGGCTTTATTCCGGCCGCATTACATTCTTTATACAGCTCAACTAGGCCAGACATGGTGCCGTGGTCTGTGACGGCCACCGCTTCCATGCCCTGGTCTTTTACATACTTTACGAGTTCGGGTACCTTAGTCAAACCATCCAGCAAAGAATAATGCGTATGGTTGTGTAGATGCACGAAATCGCTAGGCTTTAGCTGCGTTTCAGGCATTCTTGATAGTCTTTTCTACCTTCTTGGCGCTTTTTTCTACCGTTTTACCCACTTTCTTAGCTTCACTGGCTACGGTTTTGCCTACCTTTTCGGACTTTTTCTTAATTTCCTTCGCCTTATCTTTAGCTTCTTCCTTTACATCTTCTGCCTTCTCGGCGATGTCTTCCTTTATTTCATCAAATTCGTCTTCTAGTTCGTCTAATTTTTCTTCACAATCACATTTATCGCATTTTTTATCAGACACAAATTTTCCGGCTATTGCCCCAGCCAAAGCCCCGAGTGCCGCCCCCAAAAAGAACTTTCCTGCTCCGCTTTTATTTTTCTGCTTTTCTTCCGCCATCTTCTTTCCTTTCTTTAATTTTTTCCTTTAACTTTGGATTGATGTATTTATCCACGAACATTTCCATGGTGCCACCGATAGAGGTCATGCCTTTTACGTTAGATACGATTCCATTCGCATTTTTAGCAATATCTTGGCTCTCTACTACTACTTTTTTCATTTCTTTACTTAAGCCAATCATTTTCACGAACAGCACGATTCCTACAATCAAGAAAATCAAAAGCGTAATACTCAGTATTACTACCAATATCCATTCAGCTACATTCATATTTTTCTCCTTTTATTTTATTATAGCACCAATTATTTGGTCGCTTCCACGATTTTCTTTACCTCGTCGGCATAGTCGCTGTAATTTAGTACATATTCTAGGTGCGCTAGGAAATAGTTTTTCGGGTCACCAGTGGTAATCCATTTACCTTTACTTTTCGCTACTACCACATCGCCGTGCTCGGCCAATTTTGTAATTGCGTCTACCGTCCACAGCTCTCCGTCTAGCCCAGTATTAGACGGTACTAGATAATCAAATACTTCTGGCGTCAGTAAATACCGCCCGTAGCTAGTCAAATTACTCGGTGCTAGGTCTGGCGTTTTTGGTTTTTCTACAATATGGCTTAAAGTGCCGTTTTCTTTCAAGGCAATCATGCCGTATTTATGCCATACTTCTTCTGGCATTTCTTGCGCGGCAATCACACCCTTCGCACCTGGCGCTTTTTCGTAATCTTCGACCAAAGTCTTCACATCGCCTTCACCCAAAATCAAATCATCACTATATAGCACCACAAACGCTTCTTCGTCTTTTACATATTCCTTGGCAGACACTATCGGCGAACCATTGCCATACGGCAAGCTTGGGTCTTGCTCTATCACAGTAATTTTTGGAAAATTTAGTACCCTTTCTACTGCCTCAAACCTTTCGGACTTCCCTTGCTTATCTAGCAAAGCTTTCACATTGTCTGCTTTGTTATGAAAATAATCGTCGTAGATTTCTTTAGATTTAGTATTCGGCGTCGCTACAATGATAATTTCTTCGATTCCCGCTTCCACACATTCTTCCACACACAGTTGCATTACCGGTTTCGCGCCAATCGGGATCATGGCTTTCGGTATAGTTTTAGTAATTGGTAAATAACGACTGGCAAACCCAGCGTCGGTTATAATTGCTTTTTTTACAGCTGACATTTTAATCTCCTTGTGGGTTCATTATAGCACAAGAAATCTATTTTTTCTTCTTTCGGGCCTGTTTACGTGCTATCTTATCTTCTATGTTTTGTGCGCGGTTATGCACACCATAAATTAGGCTCGTCACCCCTACTATCAGCATATATGTCCCAAAGAATCTTATAAATGTAGTAATCTCAAAGCTTCCCGCATTTAGTATTACCGCCCCAATAATACAGCCACAGGCACCGACCAACACGCGGATAAACCGGTCTGTCGGATCCACAGTGGATAAAAAACCATGGAAAATATCTATCACACCAGACAAAATCGTATAGATAGATAAGATAATCACGCTAGTCACTAAATCATTGCGTGCGAAAAACAGCAACACTACTGCCGCCACCACATCTATTCCGGCATCTATCACCGAGTTTATCCAGCCATGCTTTTTGGTAGAATTATACAGCGCCCCCACCGAGTCTACTATGCCCATTAGTAGCAAAAACACGCTGATTACTGCCACTATACTCTCAATATTCGCCATTCCGCTAAATAGCGCAATAAACCCAAATGCCCCCGCTAGTGCACCCCTTAAGATAAATACTAACCAATGTTTGTCTATATATTTGCGATTCAATTTCGCCATAAAAATCCTTTATTACTTATGCTTATTATAACACAATTCTTTCGTATTTTTATAGTTTATGTTATAATCAAAACATAAAAGGAGAGTCTCTAGGAAACTCTCCCAGAAGGTTGGTCTACTAGATTGAATTATCTAGTAGATTTTTTATTTCGGCGTTTCCGTCCGGAAAAGATGATACACAAAAGGTCAATTTGTATAGTCATTTTTGCATCTACCTTTTCTGGGACCCTAACTTTTTTATGAAGTTAACTATTAATAAAACTTAAACTAGCTGTGATTTCTTAACCAGTTAATTATATATTCTACTACCTCATTTTTCCTGGTGCTCTGTAATAAACGATGTCTTACTCCGCTGTATGTTTTTAATATTTTATCCTTAGATCCAAGACGTGACTCGACCGTATCTAATCTTTTAGGATTAAGAATTGGGTCTACCTCTCCGCACAACAATAATACTGGCATCCTCACTTTCTCGAGATTTTCATAAGTAAGTGGGGCGCCAATCGTAAAGATACAACCTAATAGCTTTAAAGAGAAATAATTGCAGGCTAAAGGATCGGAATAGCTGTATTTTAACATTTCCGGGCTCTCGCTTTTAAATTTCTTTATTTTGATATTACCAAACAATTTATACGGGATAACCCTAAATATGGTAGTCAAAACAGGGTACTTTACTAATGGGTTAGAGAGAATGAGGAAATCAACATCGTCTTTCATTTCCGCATATCTAGTAGCGATAAGTCCGCCCAAAGAGTGGCCCATCAGAGCTATTTTTAGGTGGGGGTATTTATTTTTTACGTAAAAAATTACATCACCTAAGTCGGCTACAAAATCGTTAAAATCATCTATGTATCCCCTTTCTCCACCGCTCTCGCCGTGCCCTCTAATATCTAGCGCCACAATCGAAATATCTGCTCCATGTATTTTTTTCAAGAAGATCTTTGTACCTTCCCTTATGTTCGCCCATTCCGTGGACTAATATTACGCATACGCTGGAGTTTTTGCTATATCTTTCATCTAGCGCTATTTCGATATTATCTCTCGAACTTTTTATATATTTAGTTTGCGCTATATGCTCAGATGCCAAGTTCAACTATTTCCATTGGGGCGACGATCCCATTTCGTATATTATCTATCGCGCCCACTATTAATCTCTCGCTTCTTAGCTCACTCCGCATATTCATAATTTCTTTGTAGCTAAACCAGCCTACATTCAAAATCTCATTTTTGTCAAATTTAATTTCACCACTTATTAATTTAGTAGTGAAAATTATAGATACTAAATTATCGCCTTTTGACTTTTGGTTGCCAATCTGGCAAATACCAGTTATTTTCACCTCACAACCACATTCTTCTCTAATTTCGCGTTTGGCACCATCTATCGGTGTCTCATTAGTATCTAAATGCCCAGCTGGCAAGTTCCACTTGCCGTAACACTTTTCTTTAGCTTCTTGTACTAAAAGATATTTTCCATCTTTTTCTATTACTCCACCTACTATAATATGCATTTATCCTCCTATTTTTTCATCTATTAATTTTTCTAAAGACTCAACTTTGTTAAATTGTAGATCGAACTTCGCTGCTGAAGAATCTTTAATAGCAAACCCATTAAACTTTCTTATCATATTGATATCATTTTCCCCATCCCCGATAGTAAAAACTTGGCCCTTCTCTATGCCCAGTATTTCTGCTAGTTTATCTGCGGCTACCTCTTTGCCAGCGGTTTCGGGTATTATGTCAAGAAACGCGATATATCCTCCAAGTACAGATTTGTTATCAGTTAAGCGATCAAATTTCGTCAAAAAAGTTTTTTTATTGATCGTCTTTACTATATCTAAAGACGCCAAGCCATTATTGTAATCTTTAAACCAAAAACGCATTTTCGTCATTTTTTCGAGCGGCTCAAAGCTAAAATCTTCCGCAGTCGCATTAAAGAAAGTGATTACTGGTTGCTCTGGCAATTCTCTTGTGATTTTAAATAACTCTTCCAAGGTTGTTTCGCTAAAGGTCGTAGACCAAAATATCTCGCCTTCTGTATTAAAAATTGTAGAGCCACTATCAAGAATCAGATAATCGAAATAATTTTTAAATTCCGGTAGTTGTCTTTTTACGGATACGAAACTACGATTTGTCGCCACCGCGAAAATATTTCCATTATGCCGCCATCTTTGTATCGCTAAAAAATTCCTGTGAGTCAGTTCTTCATCATCTCTAAAATAAATAGTCCTATCAAAATCACTACAGATTAATTTTGTCATAATAAAATTATAACATAGCAACAACAGGCTTATATATGCCTAACTTTTTTACGGGCAGTTTCAACTATTTTTGTTAGTTGGTACTTCACCGGGTTTAAAATCATATCATGTGCTGGCGTATATTTTAATTCTTCACAGCCAAATGAACGTTTAAATTCACTTACGCCGTAAAACCGGTGCGTTTTTTCGTCTAGCCCCACTATCCCCCACAGATTATATCGCGTGCAACCGCGTTTTCTGGCCTCGTCCATCGCCGCCATATGGAGTAGTGGTGCTGCCGAATACTTTGTGCCAAGCTGCGAAGATACGCCATAATGATAGCTCGCTTCCGCCCCATAGAATATCATAAAATTCTGTGCTAAAATCTCCCCATCTTTTTTCGCAGTATATATTAATACCTCATTATTTTTAGCAAACGCATCAAATTGCTTGGTAAGAAAACTACTAGAAAACGCTACGTATTTTTGTCGTTCGGCGTGCTTTTTTTCTAACTCGCAGAATTCCTTAATGGATTTTTTCTCAGCATCGGCGGTAATTTCTATTTCGTTTTTCTCGGCCTTGCGAAGTTTCCGGCGGAACCCTTGCGATGCTCCCGCTAAAATCTCCTCCCGAGATTTCTTCAAGTCCAATATTCCAGCATATTCTACTGATAAATACATCGGCGCTTTTTTTAATTCTAATTCTTGCATCAGTTTCAAGGAATTGTCAGAAAGCGGTAACTGTGGCCGTATTCGCACAAAAGCACAACCCGCCCCTTTCCCTATTTCTCTAATATCTTTGAAAATCTCGCGCACCAACTTTTTATCTTCCCAGTCTATAATTGGCCCACCAGCAATGGCTAGATGTGTGCCACGCTTGGCAGTTTCTACCACCCCAGCATAAGCTGCTACTATTTCATCTTTATCATTTACCGCCGCACGCCGTACTACCTTTTTGCCACGCGCTTTATGGAATTCGTAAAAATCCCACGACTGCAAAAAGTTCGCTTCCGGGTGCGAAGTGATAAATCCGTCCCACTTCGCCTGGCTTTCTATCTCTATTATTTTCACAAATGCCTCCGTTTTTTGCGTGCTATTTCCACCAGCCAATTTTTCAAATACTTGGCTTTCGAAATTACCATATCGTGTGCCGGCACATATTCTACCACTTCGCCACCAAACCCTGTTTTAAAGGTGGTCACCCCGGCATAGCGGTGATTTGGCTGCCCTGGCGGCGCAATCCCCCATAGATTAAACCTTTCATAGCCCTCGGCTTTCAAATCTTTCATCGCTTGCCAAAGCAAAGCATACGCCCCAGGCATTTTACGATGTAAATCCGTAGAAGCTGCCTCATAATAATCCCCTTCTTTGCCGTCTTTGATAATCATGCCGTAGGCAATTGGCTTGCCATCGTCGGTCTTCGCTACATAAATCGCAATCTTATCGTCAAACGCTTCCCTTTCTGCCATTAGGGTCTTCAGATTAGGTGGCACAAACCCTTGCCGCTTGGCCGTCTCAGCCTGTACCTTGCGGAATTCTTTAAAAATTTCTTCACTTTGCGATTTTTCCACCATAATCCCCTGCTTGGCAGCGCGGCGCACTTCGTATCTAGTTTGCCGGCGCATATTGGCCAGCAGTTCATCTTCTGGCTTCGTCAAATCTATAATTACTGTATGTTCCGCGGCTAGATGCATCGGCGATTTTTTCAGCCCCAAATCCGCCAAAAGTTGCAAATTTTCTGGAGTATTGATCAGTTGCGGCCGCACCCGCACGAATGCGCACTTCTCTTTTTTAGCGATTTCGGCAATTTTTTCAAACGCGGCTGTTACCGTCTTTTTGTCTTTATAATCTAGCAATGGCCCGCATGGGATTTCTAGGTATCGCCCACGCTTGGCATTTCGCACTATGATCAGGGCGCGTCCTTTTCCTCCGAAATCTTCCTCTATGACTTTATCACCGAGCAATTCATTCATCTTGCCATATGCTGGCGATTGTAAAAAGTTTGCCTCTGGAAAATTTTTAATTATTTCTTGCCAATTCATTTTTCACCCTCCATATATTCTGCTATGATTCTGCGCGCTGGCTCCAAATCTTTTTCACTATAGTAAGTTGGTAGATTGATGATTTTTTTAGCAACTTCTGTAGCTACCGGGCATTTGTCTTCTGGAAAATGCACTTTTTTATAATATCGTTCTGGAGACACTGGTTTTTCATACCAAAATCCGCCAAAATAGTAGCCTCTAGCTTGCAGCTTTTTTAGTACTTCTGCTCTGTTTCGCACTAGGCAAAATTCCCGTATTGGTGCTTCGCCAGATTTCTTCAGATTTTTTAGTTGTTTTAGGGCTAATCTAGCTTCAAATTTGGCGATTTTCCGCTCTAGATCTAATTTATTGTCAGCCGACTTCTCTACCCAGTGGATTTTTACCAGGCACCGCATAAATGCTCCGCCTAGCTTAATATAAGATAGCCCTCGCGCTACCGCACCTAGTAGCGGGTAAAATCTCGCCCTTAAAGTATCGGAAATTTTCGGAAGTTTACTAGGCGCTTCAATTACCGTTTTACAGGGGTCACGAAGGATCACCGCCCCGCCAGAAATTGTATCTATAGACTTGTCTTTGCCAAAAGATAGAGCCGCGGCCGCCCCCACCGTACCAACCTCCCGCCCGTCCGCATATTTCACCCCAGCACAGTGCGCTAGGTCTTCGATAATTGTGAGGTTATGCTGCTTGGCGAATTTTTCAATAGCGGCAATATCTACTGAGTTACCAAGCGAGTTTTGAATGATGATGCCTACCGGCTTTATACGGGTGGGTGACGGAGCTGGGGGGTCCCCCGCTGCGCGCAGACGCGAGTCGAGCACAGTGGGGGAAGCTGCGACGGCAGGACCCGCCCGGAGAGCGGCGGTTAAAGTTGTGGCATTATAGTTTAGATCCCCACTCGAAATATCCGCCCATACCGGCACTAGCCCAGCAGCTTTCACCGCTTCATAAACTGCATAACAAGTAAATCCGTTCACGATTACCGCATCACCCGGCTCAAAATAAGCTTTCAACGCTAAAGCTAGTGCAGATCTTCCATTTTTTGTTAAAATTGCTTCGCCACTGTACTTCTGCGACAAAAACCTTTGCAACGCTCCGCGATCTTTTTCTAGCCCTACAGCAAAAGTATGTGCCCATAATCTCCCCTTATAATTTGCTGCTGAACCTAAGAAATAATGTTTTTTCACTTCTTAATCCTTTTGATTAAGGCGGTTAGAGCACGCGCTAATTCATCTGGGCTAGAAATATACGGTGCGTGTGTCCAGTTAGCATAAAACTTTAGCTTGGCATTGGGTAATTTTTCGTACATCGTAGTGGCCTGTCGCGGCGGTGTAGTAGTATCTTTCTTGCCCCATAGGACAAAAGTTTTAGTAGTAACTTTACTAAAATCTAAATTCTTGTCTGATTCTAGCATATTCGCTAGGGTTTGCTTCATATTTTTCGGCGCCCGCGAATAATCTGTCGAACCGGTAATCTTGTGAAATGCCTTATCTATAATTGGCACTTTTTTTAGGGGTTTACCAATTTTCGCCACTTTTTCTATTAATCTTTTTCGCGCAGATGGCTCGTATACTCCTGCCGCATCTAGTAAAATCAGATATTTTAATTTCTCTGGGTTATCTGCGCATAAATTCAGCAAAATCCGCCCCCCGTTAGAATGCCCTAGCGCCACTGCGCCATCTGGAATATTCTCGTTCGCCCATTTCACATAATCATCTATCGTGTAAACTTTGTCGGATCTCTCGGTTAGCCCCGGCACATGTAGCATCTTTACGCTAATGCCGTTATCGCGAAGCATAGCCAAAGTATTTTTCCATGGCTCTACCGTATATGTCCACCCATGAATAATATAAAGATCCGCCATTATTTACCTCCTTTTTTATCGCACCTAAATCCTAAAATCACGAATCTAGCCCCCAACTTTTGCGCCGTTGTACCGCTGCCTTTTCGCGCCGGCATAATTTTTTCGCATCTTTCGGGTCGGCTAGTAACTTTTCAATAATCCATTCTAAGTATTGGCTCCCCTTAAAGATAATCGTCTCTGTACTGCGTGAGCGCTTCTCTATATATTCCAAGGCCTTGCGCGGGTCTAAAGTCGCCACTGCCGATACGCCAAGTTTCTTTAGCTCTGGTGCAGTATATTTTTTGGTCCGCCGGCCTACCAGTATTACCTTATCTGGCCCGACTTCGGCGATTAAATGTGCTAATTTTTTATGCTCTTCCGCCTCGGTAGACCCCTGGTCTACGATATCGCCAATCACTAGCCACTTTTTCTCGGCATGCATCCGCTTTGCCATATCCAGCACCGATGCCATCGAAATCATGTGCGCATTATAGCTACTATCTACTATATCTATCCCCTTCTTCCCCTTAAAATACGAGCATCTCCCAGGCGCCATTTTAATGTTTGAAAAATCAGACTTAAACGGCAATTTCAGATATTTCATCAAATCTTGCAATACCAACAGATTAAAAGCAATGTCTTTTGGCTCGGGGTGGTTGAAATGAAAAGTGGTGTCGCCATAGGTAAAATCCGTAGAATCCGGGTAAACCACATATTTCTTGATGATATTTTTATTAATCGGCACCACCTTAGCAGAAATATCTTTAGTAGCCGCTTTCATCATCTTAGAATTGGCATCTATATATACTCTTTTGGTGGTATTTTGTGGTAAATTAGCAAATTCCGCCGTAATCGCCTCATCTAGGTTCTTAAATCTGCCTTCTTCCACCTCTTTCTCAAATTGCACCGCGTGCGACCTGCCAATAGACACCCAAATAGTCACTTCTGGCTTCAGCCATTTCGCCAAAAACTCGGCCTCGTGCGGGCGCTCGCCATCTATTTCCACTACATAAAATTTCTCCTTATGGCGCGAAAATAGCGCCTTAAATGGTGCTGCTATAAATAGATGTATCCAGCGTAGTTTCGACCCACGCACACCTTTAAGCCCCAAAATATCAAAACTCACCCCAAATGCAGAGTTTGCATCGTGCGAGTAATGCGCTTTTTTGCCCATTTCGTGCTCCATTAGGTTTAGCATCGTGGTCTTTCCGGCCGAACCAGTAATTGCAATCACGCGTGGCTGCCAGCGTTTTAGGGTTTTATCTGCAAAATACCGAAAATATTTCGCCGCCACGAAATAAAAGCGCTTCTTAAATTTAGCGGTCTTACTCATGCATCTATTATATCACTTCCGCCCCAAAACTGCCACCGTTGCTATTAAATTATTTCAGGCAAGAAAAAGGCACCCATTATTGGGTGCCGCGACCAAATAGTCTGGCGAAAAAGCCCGACTTCTTTTTGTTGTTTTTCTGAAAAATAGAGTGATTAGAGATTTCGTCTGGAAATACGAAATTAGTTTTCTTCTCCAGATGGTCAATCATCAGATAAAGCGAAGATATCTTATGGCGCATATTGCTAAACTTTTCATTTTGCTCATCAAAATGTTTTTCACGATAGGCATCATCTTTGGCATTAAAATTGCCTACACCAGAAGAATACTCATTTTTCAGCTGCTCGCACAATACCTTCAGATCTGCTACTGGAACATTTTTGTATTGATCATAATCCACAATCCAGTCTTGTTCCATTAGCCACTCTGTAGCTTTAGGGTTTTCAAACACGCAAGCAAATACTTGCCCATCTATAGGCCCCGACATTATAAAAGGCTTACCATCTTTGAAAATCTCTTCAACAATACCGGCGGGTACTGAGTTCAGCTCGTGCATAATATATGTCACTTCGTATTTTTGCAGAAACACTTTTTGACCATTCTTTATTTTCATTTCTTCACCCCCTTAAAATTCGTTAAACAATGGTCACCACTTCTAAAGAGCTATAGCCCACATATAGATCGGTGGACTAATAATATATTAACATATTTTATATAATTTTGCAACTTACCGTATCATTCTTTAGCCTTGCATCAAAAATCCCCCTTTCGGGGGATCTTGGTTTTTACATCTTAATTTCTGCATCCACACCAGCCGGGAGCGAGAGGTTTTGTAGGCTCTCAATTGTTTTTGGGGTAGCGTTAGAAATATCGATCAAACGCTTATGTACTTTCATTTCGAAAGCTTCACCACCAGTCTTGTATACGTGTGGTGACTTTACCACGGTAAAAGTGCTGCGCTTAGTAGGTAGAGGAATTGGCCCACTTACGCTCGCCCCAGTACGGATAGCGGTGTCCACGATTTGTCGCGCACTTTGGTCGATCACACGGTGATCATAAGCCTTCAATCGAATACGGATTTTGAGACCTTCATCTTTTTTGGTTTCTGCCATATTTTGTCCTTTCTTCCCTATAACCTTAGATAAACTCTTAGATGGTTTGTCGGTAAGTTTTTAGGGGTAGATAATTAATTTAATATACCCCCATTATACCACACTTCGCCCCAAAAATCAAGATCACCGTCAATAGAGGCGGTAAATCAACCTAATAGATAGAAAAATTTCATAAAAATAGGGCCCATTTATAGGCCCTATTCAGTTTGGTCGGTGGCTTTTCCAGCGTATTTGCGAACTTTATGTTCGCGATCTTTTAGTCCTTTCGTAACTATCTCTTCGGGTACATCTACTCTACCTATGCTAGCCATCATAGCGGCAGCACGCTTTTGCCAGATTTCAGATTTTGCCCAGCTGCTAATCTTGTGGGCGGAAATAGGTGCACAGGTGTATGCCTCTATCGCTGTGCAGTGCACTAAATTATCGCTGTCGGTTAATTTTTTCTCAAGAATGTCTAGCGGATAAAAATCTTTGCGCCCCATGCAGGCATATATAGAAGCTAGGCGCTCAGCCCACGATGGAGACTCTGCCCATGACAAAATCTGTTCAAACGGCACATCGGCCCCTTGGCAAGCTTTTGCTGCGGCTATTGCTACTTCGCCATCTTTATCATTTAAGCCAAGCTTTAATACTTCACAGGTCACAGAATACTTTCGCCAGTCACAGGCATACATTGCCGCCCGACGCAAATTTTCGTTCTCGGATTTCATCCAGGTGGCAATTTTTTCTACAGGGATACACAAGGATACATTACGGCAAAGTTCTGCCACAGCATCCTGCACGTCGTAATCTCTATCTTCCGCTCCTCTTTCGATAATCTCAAAATCTACTTCTCCCGTATTAAAACAGGCATAAACTGCCGCCAGGCGCCAAGGCCATTTTTTGGCCTTAATCCAGGTATGAATCTTTTGCTTTGGTACACGAATATTTTTACAAGCTTCTGCTGCAGCTAAACATTCGCAATTTAAATGGCTATTTAGTTGCTTTTCTATCTCTTGTAGACTAGTCATAATATCACCTCCAAGTTTACCGGCCAACCAAACTGTTAAAGAACTATATCAAAATTATATCACAACAGATAAATATCTCCAAGTCAATAGGGCCCGCTAAGAGCGAGCCCTACACCATAAGTCTAATCTATTTAGAATTGCTTTCTTCTAGGAGTTTCTCGGCGAGCCGTCGTACGCGAATGTCGGGGTTATGCAGCGCCTGCTTAGCGAACCAATCTGGCACATCTGGGTTGTCAAAACATGCGTTCATGGCTGCTAACTGCATTATGGTATTTCGGGGCGTGTCGTACCAGCAGGCTATTACCTCAAAAGGTATGTTGCGTCCGCGGCAAGCCTTAATCGCGGCGTTAAAAGTATCCATGTCAGTTTTATTTAGCCCTTGCTCGATAATTCCAAGAGGAGCATCTGATCGGCCAATACAGGCGTTGATAGCCGCCAGCCACAAATATTTGCAGCCCAGTATATACCATTTAGCGTTGATCCATTCCTGGATCCACTCTATGGGTACATCTGCTCTTCCCTTGAACTTTTCCGCAAGGTTATGCCGACGCTTGCCTATACCAGGTTTTTCCAATTCTGCTTTCAAGGCCAACAAGTCTTGCATATCCTCACCTCCTTAAAATTTAGATTAGACTTTTAAAGAACTTGTCCTACCCAATTTCATTATTTCATAACCAGTTTCATAAGTAAAATGCTTAAGCTTATCTTGCCAAGAAAAACCACCGCATAAGCGGTGGCTGGTCAATGTTTTAAGTCTTTTTTCTGGCACCAAATCGGCTGCCAATTTACAGGGTACCGATTTTCATCCGAAATAGGATGTTTAAAATCCCATACAGCACATATACTGTAAAAGATAAATGCTCCGATAAATATCCACAAATAAGGATACGTCAAGTTGAGGATATCGTTATTGTGTATACCCTCTCCAAGAAGTGGTAGGCCTAAACCTATCAAGATAGTAGGCTTAATAATGTGCTCTACTACATCATAGGTCAATTTTGTAGGGCTACACCTGGCCTTAGGACGGCAACGGCGTTTTGAACTCTCTCGCCTGGAAAGGAAGATTATCAGTTCTACAACTACGATTAGGCAAAACCACCACAACCACAGAATTGAAGTTTTGCTACCGATTTTCGCATGCATACTCAGTAGTGAAAGCGTCATTACTCCTAAGCTCAGCTCACCCGGAAAAAACATCTTGGATTGTCTCCTCCAAAGCGGCACTAGCCGGCTTTCGCCAATCCATCCAGCTAAGAACATCCCTCCCGGCCAAAATAGCCAGAACATAAGCAGATTAATAGCGTAAGCGATTGGGTTGGAAAAAAGATCGAAATTAAACAGCGTAGACATTATTTTTTTTGCACCTCCAAAATAAATCTATATCATAATTATAGCATACTATACCAAAAAAGTCAAATAATCAGGGGGTAGGCTATCTTTCTTCTGCGAATATTCGAATCTCGTGGTAATAGTAAATATTTCCCAAAATAAACACGCCAATAAAGAGGAAAAATGTACCCAAGATCGCGAAAAATAAATCATATTCCGGATTAATCATTTCGGCCACCACTAGCCCAGTCATTACTAAAAATGCCATCATTGGCACAAAATAAGCCAAGAAAAATACTGTACGCCCATACAGTGTACTAGCAAAATCCCGAATCAACTTCCGCATTTCTTTTATACTTAGACTATAAATATTCTTTTTCTCGCTCATTTTACTCCTTATGCTTATATCAAAATTATACCACAAAAACAATTGAGGCTAAAATATATTTTACTTATTATAGTTGTTCCGACAAATCGTTAGTAGGAGTGCTAGGCGAGGCAGGAAGAGCAACGGAACGAGCCGTACTTAACGTACGGCGAATGAGTAGCGCATCTCCTAACGAAGCATAGCGCCCTAATAACGATTTCGGTAACTGGAACAAAGCAACTAAATAGCCACAAAAATAGCCCCTTTGTGGGGCTATTTTTAAAAGTGGCTATATTATTTTATAACCTTAGTTATAACGCCGGAACCAACGGTCTTGCCGCCTTCACGGATAGCGAAACGATCTTGTTCGTTCATGGCTACTGGAGCGAGCAATTTCACCTTGAAGGTGACCTGATCGCCAGGCATTACAATTTCCTTATCAGCTGGAAGCTCTACTTCGCCAGTTACGTCAGTGGTACGGAAGTAGAACTGTGGTTTGTAACCCTTAGAAAATGGAGTGTGGCGGCCGCCTTCCTCTTTCTTAAGGATGTAAACCTGAGCTTCAAACTCGGTATGTGGGGTAATGGTGCCAGGAGCAGCAATTACCTGACCGCGCTCGATTTGATCGCGCTCGATACCACGAAGGAGCAAACCAGCGTTATCGCCAGCTTGACCTTGGTCCAAAGTCTTGTGGAAAGCTTCGATACCAGTTACAACCGACTTTTGAGTGTCTTTAAGACCAACGATTTCAACTTCGTCGTTCAATTTCACGACGCCCTGCTCGATACGACCAGTAGCAACAGTACCACGGCCTTTGATCGAGAAGA